>CAYIQU010000216.1:1106-4066 GCA_964365645.1 uncultured Hyphomicrobiales bacterium
ACCTCGACCCCACTCGGGGATCAAATCGAGTTGAACGCGGTCAAGCGCGTGTTTGGGGACGCCGCCTACAAGATTTCCATGTCCTCGACCAAGTCGGCGATCGGGCATCTGCTCGGCGCCGCGGGCGCGGTCGAGGCTATTTATTCGATCATGGCCATTCAAAACGGAGTCGTGCCGCCGACTCTCAATCTCGACAATCCGTCCGATGGGTGCGACATCGATCTCGTTCCCCATCAGCCGAAGGAGCGCCGTGTGCGTGCCGCGCTCTCCAACTCCTTCGGCTTCGGCGGCACCAACGCTTCGCTCATCTTCAAGGCCTTCAATTAA
The DNA here is from genome assembly GCA_964365645.1 of uncultured Hyphomicrobiales bacterium. GTDB lineage: Bacteria > Pseudomonadota > Alphaproteobacteria > Rhodospirillales > 2-12-FULL-67-15 > 2-12-FULL-67-15. The sequence goes on from CAYIQU010000216.1 coordinate 1,434, forward strand.
CGGGGATGGCGGTGGCCATCCGCCCCGTTCTCGGCTATCTCGCGGTTCTCGTCCTCGCCCTCGCGCTCGCCGCCGGCTATGGCCGGGTGCGTCTCGACGCGCCGGGGCCGTTGGCTTCGCCCCGCGCGGTGGTGATTCCGAAAGGCGTCGGCGGCGAGGGCGCCGCCCGGCGGCTGGCCGAGGTCGGCGTCATCGCCGATCCGCGCCTGTTCCGCATGGCGGTCCGTCTGGGCCGAAGTCCGCTGCGGGCCGGCGAATATGAATTTCCGGCCGGCATAAGCGCGTTGGACGCCATTCGCCTGATGCAAAGCGGGCGCACGGTGGTCCGTCGCCTGACCGTTCCCGAAGGCTTGACGGTGCGGCAGGTGCTGGCGCTTCTCGCCCAAACCGAGGGACTCGACGGCGAGGTTCGCCGCCCGCCGGCGGAAGGAACGCTGCTGCCCGAGACGTATCATTTCAGCTACGGCGATTCCCGCCAGGGTATGATCGATCGGATGAACCAGTCCATGCGCGAGGCGTTGGCGAAGTCATGGGCCGGCCGCAGCGCCCCGCCGATCTTGAAAACGCCGGAAGAAGCGCTCACGCTCGCCTCCATCGTCGAAAAGGAAACCGGCGTTGCCGCCGAGCGGCCGCGCGTCGCGGCCGTATTTCTCAATCGCTTGAAGGCCGCGATGAAGCTGCAATCGGACCCCACCGTGATCTATGGGATCAGCGGGGGCGAGGGGGTTCTGGGTCGCGCGCTGACCCGCGCCGATCTCGATGCGGATCAGCCCTTCAACACCTACGCCCGCGCCGGCCTGCCGCCCGCGCCCATCGCCAATCCCGGCCGCGCCGCGCTGGCGGCGGTTCTCAATCCGGTCCCTTCCGACGAACTTTACTTCGTCGCCGACGGCTCGGGCGGGCACGCCTTCGCCAAGACGCTGGACGAACACAATCGCAACGTCGCCCGCTGGCGCAAGCTTCAGAACGAGCGCGGCGCGCAAACACCGCCGCCGAAATAATCCGGCTATTCCTTCTTCGGCATCCGCGCCAAAAGCGAATCGATCCACGCCGGCGGCAGGGCCGCGAACAGCCACGTCAGAAGCGCGGTCGGCCAAGGGAACGCAATGCGGGCCTTATCGCGCGCCAGGCCGTCGGCGATGATTCGCGCCGCGCGGTCCGCGTCCATCAGGAACGGCATGGGGAATCGGTTGGTCGCCGTCATGCGGGTGGTGACGAATCCGGGACAGATGACATTGACGGCGATGCCGTCGCTTTTCAGCCAGCCGCGCAGGCCCTCGCCCCACACCTTCACCGCCGATTTGCCGGCGCTGTAGGCGGGCGCGCCGGGCAGGCCGCGATAACCGGCCAGCGAACTGACGATGGCGATCTGGCCCGCGCGGCGCGGGCGCATGGCGCGGATCGCCGGCCAGACGGTGTTGACCACGCCGTCAATATTGACGGCGAACAGGGCGCGGGTCTGATCCTCGTTTTCGCCTTTGCCGCCGGTGCCGGCGGAAATCCCGGCGTTGGCGACGACAAGATCGAGGGGGCGGGTTCGCTCGGCGCGCTCGATCCAGGCGTTCATGGCGGCGCGCTCGGCCGCGTCCACGGTCTCGGCCTCGACGTGGGCGCCCTTCGCGGCGCAGGCGGCATGAGTTTCCGCCAGCCGAGCCGGATCGCGTCCCGAAAGGAACAGATGCACGCCGGGACCGGCGTACAGAACGGCCAGCGCCCGGCCGATGCCGCTGGAAGCGCCGGTAATGAGAACGGAACGGGGCGGGGTGCGAAGGGGCATGACTGGAATTCCATCTTATCAGTCTATTTCGGGACGCGCGCGCCTTGGCGGGCCGGCTGGGCGCAAGGTATAACCGTCGGGCGACGCGGACATTTTCGGGAGTACCCCCTTTGACCCTTTCCTCCATGACCGGCTTCGCCCGTGCCGAGGGCAAGGATTCCCAGGCCGCCTGGACATGGGAACTGCGCAGCGTCAACGGTCGCGGCCTGGATGCCCGGCTGCGGCTGCCGCCGGGCTTCGAGGGGGTCGAGGCGCCCGCCCGCGACCTGATCGCCAAGTATCTGAAGCGCGGCAACGTCCAGGCAAGCCTGACCGTCACCCGCACCGGGGCCGCCGCCGGCATCGCCATCAACCGCGACGTGCTGGAACAGGCCATCCATCTGGCGACCGAGCTTTCCCATCGCTTGCCCTCGGCCCGGGCGCCGTCGGTGGACGGCTTGCTGTCCTTGCGCGGCGTGATCGAACCGGCCGAGCATGAGCCGACGGCGGAGGAACGCGAAAGGCGTGAAACCGCCGTTTTGAAGGACCTGGACATGGCCATGGTGCGTCTGGCCGCCGCTCGCGCCGGCGAAGGCAAGAAACTGGGCGACGTGCTGGGCCAGCGCCTGAGCGAAATCGAGACGTTGACCGCGAAGGCGGAAACGCTCGCCGCGTTGCAGCCTCAGGCCATTCAAGAACGTCTGAAAAGAAACGTGATCAAGTTGCTGGAAGCGGCGCCGACCCTGTCTTCGGATCGGCTCGCGCAGGAAACCGCGCTGCTGGCCGCCAAGGCCGACGTGCGCGAGGAATTGGATCGCCTCAAGGCCCACGTCGCCCAGGCGCGCGAGCTGCTGGCCGACGGCACGGGCGTCGGCCG
>CAYIQU010000217.1:0-4062 GCA_964365645.1 uncultured Hyphomicrobiales bacterium
GGGCGACGATTACGATCTTGCCGGATTCGCCGTCGGCGCGGTGGAACGCGACCGGGTTCTGTCCGGCGGCCAGGTCGCGGCCGGCGACGTGTTGCTGGGGCTTGCGTCCAGCGGCGCCCATTCCAACGGGTATTCGCTGGTGCGCCGCGTCGTCGAGCGGGCGGGACTTTCCTACCGCGATCCGGCGCCGTTCGATCCCGCCCGTCCGCTCGGCGCGGCGCTGCTGACGCCGACGCGGATCTACGTCAAAAGCTGCCTTGCCGCCCTGAAAACGGGTGGCGTGCACGCGCTCGCCCATATCACCGGCGGCGGCCTAGTCGAGAATCCGCCGCGCGTCTTCGGCGACGATCTCACCGCCGAAATCGACGCGAGCCGATGGAACATCCCGCCCGTGTTCCGCTGGCTGGCCAAGGCCGGCGGTATCGCCCCCCATGAAATGGCGCGCACGTTCAATTGCGGCGTCGGCATGGTCGTCACCGTCGAGGATTCCCGCGCCAGCGCGGTCTCTGACGCGTTGCGCGCCGCGGGCGAGACCGTTTCCACGATCGGCCGCATGGTGCCGCGCCTCAAGGGCGGCGAGGCCGTTATCCTCAAGGGGCTCGAAGGCGCATGGCGCGGCTGAAATTAGCCGTCCTGATCTCGGGCCGGGGCAGCAACCTGCAAGCCCTGATCGATGCCTGCCGCGATGCCGCCTATCCCGCCGAAATCGTTCTCGTCATCTCCAACGAGGCGGACGCGCTGGGCCTGGAGCGCGCCAAAGCGGCGGGAATTCCGACCCGAGTTGTCCCGCATCGCGATTTCCCCGACCGCCCCGCGTTCGAGACCGCCTTGACCGCCGCCATCGAGACATCCGGCGCCGGGCTCGTTTGCCTGGCGGGGTTCATGCGGATGCTGACCGACGGCTTCGCCAATCGCTGGCGCGACAAGTTGGTCAACATTCATCCGTCGCTGTTGCCCGCCTTCAAGGGACTCGATACCCACGCTCGCGCCATCGCCGCCGGCGTGCGCATCGCCGGCTGCACCGTTCATTTCGTCCGCCCCGCCATGGACGAAGGGCCGATCATCGCCCAGGCGGCGGTTCCGGTTCTGCCCGGCGACGACGCGGCGATACTGGCCGCCCGCGTGCTCGCCCAGGAGCACGTCATCTTTCCCGTCGCGGTTCGCCTGATCGCCGAAGGCCGGGTCAAGGTCGTGGGCGAGCGGGCCGAGATCGCGGGCGTTTCCGCGCACCGCGGCGCGCTGGTCAATCCCGCGCCGGACGGCTGACGCGCCCAGACCGCATAACCATCCCCAATTCTTTCTAATGCGAATAAGTATTACTTGTAAAAATGATCTCGTATTTCCCACATGGCATAACCGCAATAAAATCGATAATGAATATTGGGGCGAAAAACGCTCGCGGACATTCATCAGCGGGAGTTTACGGGGGAAATCAAGACCATCATGGCCATGATCAAGGGACCGGTCCTGGTCATCGAGGATAGTTCGACACAACGCGCGATCATCTCGAGCGGCCTTGGAAGCCACGGCTTCATGGTCGTGGAATCCGAAGACATGGAGAGCGCGCTTTCCGAATTCGCGACCATGCGGGTTCGCGCCGTGGTCTGCGACCTGGTGCTGCCGGGCATGAGCGGGATCGACGGCATCGCCCTGCTGCGCGCCACTTGGCCGAACATCGTCCTGGTCGGCATGTCGGCGTCGGCCGAGGCCTTGACCGCGGCGCGGCGCATTGGCGCCGACGCCCTGATCGCCAAGCCGTTTTCGAGCGAGACTCTTGCCGAACGATTGGAAGAATTGTTAGCCGTAGGCGGGCGACGGCGGCGGATCGTCATCATGGACGACAGCCGCACCCAGAGGAAAATCATGACCTCTTGCCTGACGTGTCCTGATTACGAAATCGTCGGAGCCGAGAGCGTCGAGGAAGCCTTCGGGAACAAGACGCTCACCCGGGCCGATGTCGCCATTGTCGATATCTTCATGCCCGGAATCGGCGGCATCGAGGGCATTCGGCGAATCAGGAGCGAATGGCCGAACATCCGCATCCTGGCGGTTTCCGGCGGCTGGGATCAGGCGGGCATGAGCGGCGCGCAGGCGGCCGAGGCGGCCAGACGGATCGGCGCGGATTTCGCGCTCGCCAAGCCGTTTCCGCCCGAGGTTCTAAAAGGCGCCGTCGCCCACTTGCTCGGCGGAAGGACGTAAGTCCCTCCACCCGCTTGCGCGACGGAAACTCCGGAAGAAATCAGCCGACGATTTCGGCCTGAGAGAAGAAGAACGCGATTTCCTTGGCCGCGTTTTCGAGGGAATCGGACCCGTGGACCGAATTCGCCTCGATGCTTTCCGCAAAATCCTTGCGGATCGTGCCGGCGGCGGCATTGGCCGGATTGGTGGCCCCCATCACCTCGCGATTGCGGGCGACGGCGTTTTCGCCTTCCAGAACCTGGACGACGACGGGACCCGAAGTCATGAATTCGCAGAGGTCCTTGTAAAAGGCGCGTTCGGCATGAACGGCGTAGAACGCCTCGGCCTGGGCGCGGGTCAGACGGATCCGTTTCTGCGCGACGATGCGCAAGCCGCCGCTTTCGAAGCGCGCGTTGATCTGTCCGGTGAGGTTGCGTCGCGTCGCATCCGGCTTGATGATGGAAAGAGTTTTCTCGATGGCCATGATTCCGTATTCCCTCAACCGCCCGGTTCTTGTATGCCGCCCGAACGAACGCCGGGGGCGTTCCGATGGAGCGGCGCCTTATAGCCCTTCATGCCGGACGTGACAACCCGCCGCCACCGAGGCGTCGCCCCTTCAGGATCATCATCTTTTAATGATACATATCAATGAGTTAACATACAGAAGCGGCGACCGTCTTTTGTTCGACGGAGCCACGCTTGCCGTCGCCCAGGGCCACAAGATCGGCATTGTCGGTCCCAACGGCTCGGGCAAAACGACTCTTTTCCGGCTGATCGCGGGCGAAGCCCAGCCCGAATCGGGTTCGATCGCGATTCCCGCCCGCGTCCGGTTGGGACGCGTCGCCCAGGAAGCGCCTTCGGGTTCCGAAAGCCTGATCGAAACGGTGCTCGCCGCCGATGGCGAGCGCGCCCATCTGCTGGCGGCGGCCGAGACCGAGTCCGATCCGCACCGGATCGCCGACATCCACGCCCGTCTGGCCGAGATCGGCGCCCACGCCGCGCCGGCGCGCGCCGCCGCCATTCTCGCCGGCCTCGGCTTCGACGAGGCGGCGCAGCAGCGCCCGTGCGCGAGTTTCTCGGGCGGCTGGCGGATGCGGGTCGCGCTGGCCGCCGCCCTGTTCGCCCAACCCGATCTGCTTTTGCTCGACGAGCCGACCAACCACCTCGACCTCGAGGCGGCCATGTGGCTGGAGGGGCATCTGGCTTCCTGGCCGGGCACGCTGTTGCTGATCAGCCACGACCGGGGCCTGCTGAACCGCGCGGTCGACGGAATCGCGCACCTGGACGGCGGCAAGTTGGTCCGCTATCGCGGCGGTTACGACGATTTCGAACGCACCCGAGCCGCGCGGATCGAACAAGAAGGCAAATTGCGCACCCGCCAGCTGGAGGAACGACGGCGCATCATGGCCTTCGTCGACCGCTTCCGCGCCAAGGCGACCAAGGCCCGCCAGGCGCAAAGCCGGCTCAAGCTGCTGGAGCGCATGGAGCCGGTCGCCGCCGTGGTCGAGGCCCGCGCCACCGCGTTCGCCTTTCCCCCGCCCCGCGCGCTGGCGCCACCGTTGGTGACCTTTGACGGCGTCGAGGCGGGCTATGTCCCCGGCCAGCCGGTGCTGCGTAATCTTTCGCTTTCCCTCGGCGCCGACGACCGCATCGCGCTTTTGGGCGCCAACGGCAACGGCAAATCGACCCTGATGCGCCTACTCGCCGGTCGGCTTGCCCCCCTCGCCGGCGAGGCCACCCGCGCCGCCCGCCTCGGCGTCGGGTATTTCGCCCAGCATCAGATGGAAGAACTATCTCCCGACGAAACCGCCCAAGCCCGCATGGCGCGCGCCCTGCCCGACAAGCCCGCGCCGACGGTGCGCGCGGCCCTGGCCCGCGTCGGGG
>CAYIQU010000218.1:0-4062 GCA_964365645.1 uncultured Hyphomicrobiales bacterium
ATGATGTACGCCCTGGTCGCGGTCGGCTTCACGCTGTTCTTCGGCGTGCTCGACGTCATCAAGTTCTCGCACGGCGACGTCCTGATGGTCGGCACCTTCGCCGGCTTCACCACGTTTCTCGGGCTTAAGGCGCTGGGGATCGCCAATCCCTGGGTCCAGGTCGTCGCGGTCATGCTGGTCGCCTGCGGCGCGATGGCGCTGCTGGGCGCCCTGATCGCGCGCTATCTGGTCATGCCGCTCAAGGGCGCGCCGGCGCTGAACATCCTCCTGGTGACGCTGATGCTGGGCACCGTCCTGCGCGAAAGCGTGCGCCTGTTCTTTCCCGACGGCGCCAATCCCAAGCCGTTCCCGAAACTGCTGCCGACGGACGCGATTCCGCTGGGAACCTTCAACCTGCGCGCCGACAGCGCGATCCTGTTCGTCGCCGGGCTGGCGGTCATCGTCGCCATTCATCTGCTGATCAACCGGACCAAGCTGGGACTGGCCATCCGCGCCGTCGCCCAGGACGAGGAAACGGCGAAGATCATGGGCATCAACTTCGCCCTGATCGTGCTGGCGACCTTCGCGCTCGGCTCGGGCGTGGCGGCGTTCGCCGGCGTGATGAACGGCCTGTACTACAACGAGATCAATTTCGGCATGGGCCTGTTGCTCGGCGTCATCGGCTTCTCGGCGGCGATCATCGGCGGGCTCGGCAACATCTACGGCGCGATCCTGGGCGGCTTCCTGTTCGCCGCCCTGCAAACGCTGGGCGCCGTCGCGCTGCCCTTCGCCTCGGCCTACAAGGACGTCTTCGCCTTCGCGGTGGTCATCGTCATCATGACCGTCCGGCCGACCGGCCTGATCGCCGAAAAGAGCAGCGAGCGGGTATGACCACGACGCCCCATTTTCCGCCCGCCTCGCCGTGGCCCGCGTTCGTCCTGGTCCTGGGCGCGACGGCCTTCGCCGCGATTTTCATGTGGGCGGAAACGGAAGTTCACGTGCTGGGCATTCTCGCCGCCGGGGCGGCGGGGGCCTGGGCGGCGCGCCGCTTTGGCCTGTTCGCCAAGGCCGCGGAAACCTTCGCCCGGCGCGAATCGCTGCTCGATGGGGGGGTGCTGGCGGGCGTTCTGGTCGTGCTCGCCCTGTTCCATGAAGAGCATTTTTCCCTGCTGATGGTGGCCACCGTCCTGCTTTATCTGACCGCGTGCCTGGGGCTGAACATCCAGTTCGGCTACGCCGGCGTGGTCAATTTCGCCTCGGCGTCGTTCTTCGGCGTCGGCGGCTACACGGCGGCGGTGCTCGCCCGCCACACCGGAATTCCGCATCTCTTGGTCATCGTCGCCGGGGGGATCATGGCCGCGCTGATCGGCTTGGTCCTGGTGTTGCCGGTCCTGCGCACGCGCGGGCACTACGCCGCCGTCATCACCATCGCGTTCGCCATCCTGTTCCGCACCTTCCTGGAAGTGAACGACGCGCTCGGCGGCCCGCAGGGCCTCAAGCTGCCGGCGCTGACGGTCCTGGGCTGGAACTTCAACCGCAATTTCGAGATTTTCGGGATCGAGCTGTCGTTCTACGTCAACTACGTGCTGCTGTCGCTGGCGCTCGCCGCCTTCGCCTTCGTCGTCACGCGGCGGCTGGAGCGGTCCTGGATCGGGCTCAGCATGGACGCGGTCCGCCTCGACGAAACCGCGTCGGCCTGCTTCGGCGTCCATCTCGCCCGCTGGAAGGCGGCGGCCTTCACGCTCGGCAACTTCATGGCCGGGGCCGCCGGCGCGGTGTACTCCCTGATGCTCGGCTTCATCGCGCCCAGCAATTTCACCTTCGGCGATTCGCTGATCATGGTGTCGATCATCCTGCTGGGCGGCATCGGCAACCCGTGGGGCGTGGCGGTGGCGGCCGCCATCGTCGTCGTGCTGCCCGAGAAGTTGCAAATGATCCAGGAATACCGGTTCATCCTCTACGCGACGATGGTGATCCTGATTCTGCTGTTCCGCCCCGAGGGCCTGCTGCCGCGCAAGCTCAGGGTCTACCTGCCGGGCTGGAGTCCGAAATGACCGCGCCGGCGCTCAAGCTCTCGGGCCTGACCCGCACCTTCGGCGGCCTGGTCGCGCTCGATCATCTCTCTCTCGACGTGGCCGAGGGCGAAATCTTCGGCCTGATCGGTCCCAACGGCTCGGGCAAGACGACGACCTTCAACGTCTTGACCGGCATCTACGCCGCGAGCGAGGGCCGGATCGAGTTTCGCGGCCGCGACATCACCAATCTTTCGGCCCAGGCGGTGTGCGAGGCGGGCGTCGCGCGCACCTTCCAGCGCTCGCGGCTCAACCTGCCGCTGTCGATCTTCGACAACATCATGGTCGGCAATCACATTCGGCTCAATCGCGGCTTGTGGTTCAACCTGTTCCGTCGCCGTGCCTTCGCCGCCGACTTCGAGGCCGCCTTCGCCGAGGCGCGCGAGTTGATCCGCCTGTTCGACCCGCCGCTGGCGGACCGGATGTTCGAGGCGGTCGGGACTTTCCCGATGATCGACCGCCGCCGCATCGAGATCTGCCGGGCGCTGATCAGCAAGCCGAAACTCCTTCTGCTGGACGAGCCTTCCGCCGGCATGACCGAGGAGGAAACCCGCCAGTTGATGGACGACATCCTGACGGTGAAAAAACGCCTGGCCGACTTGACCGTCATCGTCATCGAGCACGAAATGGGCATCATCGAGCGCATCACCGACCGTTGCGCCGTGCTCAACTTCGGCCGCAAGATCGCGGAAGGGGCGTACCGCGAGGTCGCCGCCGACCGCGAGGTCCAGGAAGCCTATCTGGGTGTGGAGTAGGGATCGCGCCATGACGGACGCCGCGCTGGTCGTCGAGAACGTCTATGCCGCCTACGACAAGGCGGACGTGCTGGAAGGCGTCTCCTTGACCGCCCAGGCGGGCAAGATCACGTGCCTGCTGGGGTCCAACGGTTCGGGCAAGTCGACCCTGATCCGCGCCATTCTCGGGCTGACCCCGCCGCGCCAGGGACGAATCGTCTTCGCCGGCAACGACATCGCCGGCCTGCCGACGCACAAGGTGATCGCTACCGGCATTGCCTGCATCCCCGAGGGGCGCAAGATCTTTCCCAAGCTGACGGTCGAGGAAAACCTGCGCCTCGGCGCCTACCAGGAGACCTCGCCCGCGGTGGTCGCCGAGCGCATGGCGCGCGCGTTCGAGATTTTCCCGCGCCTGATGGAGCGCCGGGGCCAGCTCGCCGGCACCATGTCGGGCGGCGAACAGGCGATGATTTCCATCGGCCGGGGCCTGATGGGCGCGCCCAAGCTGTTGCTGATCGACGAGCCCTCGCTCGGCCTGTCGCCCCTGCTGGTCAAGGAGAACTTCAACGTCATCCGCCGCATCAACGAGCAGGGCATCACCGTCTTCCTGGTCGAGCAGAACGTGCACCAGACGCTGGCCATCGCCCACTTCGGCTATGTCCTGTCGCAAGGCCGGGTCGTCGCGTCCGGTTCGGCGGCCGCGTTGATGGCGAACGCCGACGTCCACAAGGCCTATTTCGGGTAAGCCCGCCATGAGCACCGCGCCGGACGCCGTCCAACTGACCCGCACGCTGATCGGGTTCGACACCATCAACCCGCCGGGCAACGAGCGCGCCTGCGCCGAGGCTTTGGGGAGGATTCTCGAAGGCGCCGGTTTCGCCTGCGCCTACCACGAATTCGCGCCCGGCCGCGCCAGCCTGATCGCCCGCGTCGGCCGGGACGGGGACAAGGCGCCGCTCTGCTTCACCGGGCACATCGACACCGTGCCCTTGGGCGCGCAGCCGTGGTCGATGGACCCCTTCGCCGGCGACATCAAGGACGGGCGGCTGTACGGCCGGGGTTCCAGCGACATGAAAAGCGGCGTCGCCGCGTTCACCGCCGCGTGCGTCGGCGCGGCGGCCGATCTCGCGCGCGGCCCCGGCGTCGTCCTGGTCATCACCGCGGGCGAGGAAACCGGCTGCGAGGGCGCGGCGCATCTGGTCGGCGTTTCCGGGGCGTTGGGCCGCGCCGGCGCGGTGGTGGTGGCCGAACCGACCGCCAACCGCGCCTACGCCTAC
>CAYIQU010000219.1:0-4044 GCA_964365645.1 uncultured Hyphomicrobiales bacterium
GTCCCGACCCCGATCCAGGATCAGGCGATCCCCGTCGTGTTGATGGGCCGCGACGTGCTGGGCGCCGCCCAGACCGGCACCGGCAAGACCGCGTCCTTCACCCTGCCGATGATCGAGATTCTCTCGCAAGGCCGGGCCAAGGCGCGGATGCCGCGTTCCTTGATCCTGGAGCCGACCCGCGAACTGGCCGCCCAGGTCGCCGAGAATTTCAACACCTACGGCAAGCACACCAAGCTGACCAAGGCGCTCTTGATCGGCGGCGAGTCCATGGACGAGCAGATCCGCGTCATGGATCGCGGCGTCGACGTGCTGATCGCGACCCCGGGACGCCTGCTCGATCTGTTCGAGCGCGGCCGGATTCTGCTCAACGACGTCAAGATCCTGGTCATCGACGAAGCCGACCGGATGATGGACATGGGCTTCATGCCCGACGTCGAGAAGATCGTCGGCCTTTTGCCGCGCATGCGCCAGACCCTGTTCTTCACGGCCACCATGCCGCCCGAAATCCGGCGCCTGGCGGACAAGTTCCTGATGAACCCGAAGGAGATCACCGTCTCCCCGCCGGCATCCACCGCCGACACCATCACCCAGGGCTTGGCCGTCATCGCCCATCAAGGCGACGGGCACGAGGAAAAGCGCGCGGCGCTGCGGACCATGATCCGCCACGAGAACGTCCGCAATGCCTTGATCTTCTGCAACCGCAAGCGCGACGTGACGGTGGTCTATCATTCCTTGCAACGCCACGGCTTCAACGCCGGGCAACTGCACGGCGACATGGCCCAGCCGGCGCGCATGGAGACCCTGTCGCGCTTCAAGAACGGCGATATCACGCTCTTGGTGTGCAGCGACGTCGCCGCCCGCGGCCTCGACATCCAGGACATGAGCCACGTCTTCAATTTCGACGTCCCGACGCACCCCGAGGATTACGTGCACCGCATCGGCCGCACCGGCCGCGCCGGCCGCCAGGGTCACGCCTACACCCTCGCCGTTCCCTCGGACGCCAAGAACGTGTCCGCCATCGAATCCCTGATCGGCAAGCCCATTCCCCACATCACCGTCGAGGGCTCGGCGCCGGCCGCGTTGGACCCGAACGCCGTTCCCCATCGCGGCCCCGGCCGCGGCGGCCCGGGACGCGGCGGTCCGGGACGCGGCGGGCGCGGTCACGGCGGTTCGAGTCGCGGCGGACACGATCGCGGCCGCGGCCATGGCCACGGCGAACATCGGGCCGAACGACCCCCTGAACATCGGGCCGAACGTCCCACCGAACACCGGGCCGAAGCGCCGGCCGCTCAACCCGCGCCGCGCCCGGCCGAGGCCCCCGCGCCGGCCCCGCGCGAACACCGCCCCGAGCAGCATCGCGAACAACATCGCGAACCGCGCCGCAACCATCGCCCCGAGCCGCACCGCGACCAGGCCGATCATGGCCAAGGAAAGCCGGTCAAGGGCATGGGCGAGTACCTGCCCGCCTTCCTGCGCGGCAAGTAAGACCCAACGTTTCGGCTAACGACGTTCGCGCGCGCTTCAGTGCGCCGAATGCTCGCCCGCGCGCTTCAGCGCGCCGAATACTCGATGGCGTGGCGGATTTGCCCTTCCATCTCGACCCACGAATCGGCCGCGCCGCTTTTGCGGAACAGCATCAGGCCGTGACGGTCGAGGATCAACGTGGTCGGCACCTGGGCGAGCGCGACCGCCTGGCCGTAGGGGATGGGCGTGGCGGCGGGCGAATCCCCGCCGCCCTCGATTTTAGATCGCCGCGAGGATTCGCTCGCGGCGACGGCAAGGTAGAGGTTATTGTCCTCGCGCCCGCGGCTGCCCGAATCCGCGAGCGGAAGCTTCACCTCCTGGCGCGCCGCCCAGCGCCGGCCGACGGCGCCTTCTTCCCGGTAGTTGACGAGCAGGAAGACGATGTCCGGACTGTCCTTGAATTTATCGTAGAGCTTCTCGAAATCCGGCATCTCGACCCGGCACGGCGGGCACCACGAGCCCCAGAATTGCAACACCACCAACTTGCCCTTGAGCGCGCCGACGGAGGCCCGCCGGCCGTCGGGCAGCGTCAGGGCGAGCTCGAAGTAACGCTCGCCCATGCCCCAGCCGACGGTCTTGGCCGCCGGCGCTTGGGGATCGGGATAGGGCGCCAGCGCGTGCGCCCACGCCGCGCGGTCGAAAACGATCCGGTCGTCCCGGGCGAAGGGCACGCAATGGCTGGTCAGGCGGTCGCAACGCTCGAGCGCGTCGGCCAGCGCGTCCTCGGCCGAATCCCGGCCCTTGGTCCACGCCCACGACCCGCCCGGGCCGATGACGAAGGCTTTCGGCAACGGCGCCGCGCGATATTCGGTCGCGAACGCCTCGCGGCCCGCCGGGCCGACGTGGGGGATGTCGACGTCGGCCGGAATCTGGGCGAACGCCGGCGCCGACGAAAATCCGGCGACGACCATCGCTCCCAGGCCCATGAAAAAACGTCCGCTCATCGCCCCCGCCCCCATTCCGCTCGATCCGGCGGACGCTATCTAACATCGGCCCATGAACCCGCGCCACTCCCGCCGAACGGACGGCATCGGGAAAAACGCAAACGTGAACGGGGCGCGTCCTTGTGGAACGCGCCCCGCGAACGAGTCTCGATCTCGGCCGCCGCTTAGATGTAGTGCTCGCGCAACGGCTCGAAGCCGTTGAAGCCGATCGAGGCGTAGGTGGTGGTGTAGGCGCCGGCCGAGAGCAGCCGCACCCGGTCGCCCGCCGTCAGGGCCTCGGGCATCTTGTACCCGGCCTTTTCGTAAAGGATATCGACGCCGTCGCAGGTCGGCCCGGCGATGACCACCCGGCTGGCCGGTCCGCCGTCGTGGGGCGTGCGGATGCGGTACTGGATGGCCTCGTCCATGGTCTCGGCCAAGCCGCCGAACTTGCCCACGTCCAGGTACACCCAGCGGGTCTTGTCGTGGTAGGAGCGGACCGCGACCAAAACGACCTCGCTTTCCAGGACGCCGGCGTCGCCGACGACGGAGCGGCCCGGCTCGATGATCATTTCGGGCAGCGCGTTGCCGAAATGCCGGGTCATCGCCTTCATGATGGTCCGGGCGAATTCGTCGAACTCCGGCACGTCGTCCCGGTAATGGGCCGGGAAGCCGCCGCCCAGGTTCATCATTTTCAACTCGATGCCGTGATGGCGCAGGTCGGTGAAGACCATGGCCGCCCGGCCGATGGCCACGTCCCATTGGGTCGGGTCGGTCTGCTGCGAGCCGACGTGGAAGGAGATGCCGTAGGGGTCCAGCCCCAAGGTCCGGGCGCGGATCATCAAGTCGCGGGCCATGTCCAGCTCGCAGCCGAACTTGCGCGACAGCGGCCACTGCGCCCCGCCGTTGGAGGTGGTGATGCGGCAATAGACCTTGGTCCCCGGCGCGGCTTGGCCGAGCTTCAGGAGCTCGGCCTCGCTGTCGAAGGCGAACAGGTCGACGCCCCGGGCGAAGGCGCCCGCGATTTCGGCCTTCTTCTTGACCGTGTTGCCGAAGGAGATATCGCGCGCCCGCGCCCCGGCGGCGAGACAGGTCTCGACCTCCTGGAGGCTGGCGGCGTCGAAGTGGGAGCCGAGCCCGACCAGCAGGTCGAGCACGGGCCGAGCCGGGTTCGCCTTGACCGCGTAGTAGAGGTCGGCGACCGGCAGTTCGGTCTTGAGCTTGGTGTAGTTCGCCCGAACCACGTCCAGGTCCACCACCAGGCAGGGCGTGGGGGGACGTCGGTCGGCGAGGTAGCGTTGAATTTTCGGGGTCATGTTCGTATCACCCGTGCGCAATCGGACAGGGCATGACCAGACGGGCGCGTCTCGGCGCCCGGCGGATCGATGAAAACCTGCAGGCCGGCGCCAAGGGGCGCTGTCCCACGGGCGCGGCCATCAGGCCGCCTTCCGGTTTGAGCGAGGCATTCTTCCGCCGGGCACCCTGCCCGGACGGATCCGACTTTGGTTCGCGCTATGCTGCAAAGCAGACATGGCTACCCTCCAATCTTGAGTACCATCCACCTTGCCGGCTCCCTGTCGCCGCATAAACACCCCTC
>CAYIQU010000220.1:0-4020 GCA_964365645.1 uncultured Hyphomicrobiales bacterium
AGCGGTGACGGGACGCGGCGCCTTTGGTTCGCGCTGGGGGCGGGGGTCTTTCGTTAGGTGCTTGCGGCGGTTTCGCAAAGGGGGAAGAATCCCGCAATCATGATCCGATCCGCCGCCGCCGTCCTCGGTTTGGTTCTCGGCCTGCTGGTTCCCGCCGCAAGCCGGGCGGCGGAATCGCCTCCCGCAGCGAAGGCCGCGCAATCGGCCGTCATCATCATGTACCACCGCTTCGGCGAGGGCAAATATCCCACCACCAGCATCACACTGGAGACCATCGACGCCCACATCCGCGAGCTGACCAACGGCCGGTACACCGTCTGGCCCTTGAAACGCATCGTCGAGGCCGTGCGGGCGGGCGAAACGCTCCCTGAACGCACGGTCGGCATCAGCATCGACGACGGCTTCGTCTCGGTCGCGGCCGAGGCTTGGCCGCGCTTCAAAAAAGCCGGCCTGCCCTTCACGCTCTTCACCGCGACCGATTACCACCACCAGCCGATCCGGGGTTATCTGTCGTGGGACCAGATCCGCGAGATGGCCCGCGATCCGCTGGTCGATTTCGGCCACCATTCCGCCTCGCACCGGCACATGGCCGACGCGACGCCGAAGATCAACCGCGCCGAGCTGGACAAGGCTTTCGCGGTCTGGGAGGAAAAAATCGGCCGCCGGCCGGTCCTGTTCGCCTATCCCTTCGGCGAGGCGAGCGGCGAGGCGATCGAGGTCGTGCGAAGTGCGGGCTTCATTGCCGCCTTCGGCCAGCATTCGGGCGCGTTCGGGCCGGAAATGGTGAAATCCGACGTCGAGCGCTTCTATCTGCCCCGTTTCGCCTTCAACGAGAACTGGGGCGAGGAAAAGCGGTTCCGCCAGGCCCTCAACACCGTCGCCTTGCCCGCGATCGACATCACGCCCGCCGATCCCTTGGTGGCGACGCCCAATCCGCCGGCGTTCGGCTTCACGCTCACCCGGCCGGTGCCGGGAATCGAGCGCATCGTCTGCCATTCCTCGCACGAAGGCGTCGGCAAGATCGAGCGCCTGGGCGAGACGCGCGTCGAGGTCCGCTACGCGAAACCGATGCTCAAGGGCCGGACGCGCGTCAACTGCACCCTGCCGGCGCCCAAGGACGGGGGCGAAGGGCGCTGGTACTGGTTCGGCCGGCAGTTTTACGTGAAATAGCGGCGCGCGCCGGAACCGATCAGGTGCGCGGGAACGGCAGCATCCGCAGAAGGAAGGCGATCGGGCTCGAATCGCCCAGGCGCACGTCGCGCTCGTCGAGCGCCGCATCGTCGAGCTGGTGCAGGCCGTTGACCACGATCAGGCCGCGAATCCGGCGCACGTAATCCCCGCCCCGCTGCGAATAGCGCCCGAGCGTGCCGGCGAGATCGAGGCCGTCGGGCTCGCGGCCCTCGGCGCGGAAATGCGCGCGCACGTCGCGGAATTCGCGATAGGCCCGGTGCGAATTCAGGTTGCGGACGTAGGCGCGGGTCGCATCCAGCAGGCTGTCGAAGGCGGCGACGCGATGGGTCTGTCCGTTTTCGCGCTCGCGCGGCACCAGGTGGCCGTCGCTCGCGGTGGTCCATTGGCCGAACAGGGCGTTGCCTTCGCGCACGAAGCGCGACGAGCCCCAGCCGCTTTCCTCGGCGGCCTGGGCGAGCGCCAGCGACACCGGAACGGTATCGACCCTTTTGAGCAGCTGGTCGACGTCGCCCGGCGTGGTTTCATAGCGTTCGGCCATGGCCGCGAGCCAGCGGCGTTCGCCCTGGGCGACATGGCGCGGGGCGCGCAGGCGGGCGCGGATATCGAGCAGCTTCGCCCGCTCGGCCTTGATCTCTTCGTTGACCTGAAGAACCAGCGGCAGCACGGCGCGGAAGAAGATCGCCTTGCGTTCCGCGTTTTCCGGAACCTGGGCGAGATCGTGCGGCAAGGCGGCCAGGAACAGCCGCGGCACGCCGGCCGCGCCTTCGGCAATGGCGCGCAACTCGTAGCCGAGCTGCCCGAAGGCCTCGACCAGAACGGCATAGGTGGCGCTGCCGGCCTGGCGCCGGCCGGGCGGGGGCAGCGGTTCCTCGGCGACCCAGCCGCGGGCCTGAGGCACCATCGCGCCGGCCGCCAGCAGGGCCTCGGCCTTGGCCGCGCGGACGGCCGTGGGCGGGTTGGTCCAGGCAGCGACGAACAGCCCCGTGACGAGAAGGAGCATCGCGCCCAACGTAAACCCTTGTGTCGTCCGGTTCATGGGTGGTTTCCCCTGTTCCGGGACAAAACGTACAAACATCGCTGGTCTGCTTCTTTGAAGGGGAAGCCCGCCACCGTTGTTCCCGTCTTGAGTCCCTAGCTATCGGCCTCTAGGCGCTAAAACCTGTAGTTCGCACCACACGTAGTAGTTAGAAGTCGTCCCCAGGTACAAGTCGTGGATTTCTGGCCGGCTTGAGGCGTCGTCGTTAACGAATTGCCGTCGGGCGGGAATGTACTCAAGATGCAATCAATGGCAATACATTTCTGCGTTGCAACATGATCACTATTGAATAAAATTTTATCTTTCAGGGCCTTATGAGCCTCTGATGAACCATTTTCTGAGAGTTATATTCTAATCTCATGATATAATCGTAACTCATTGATATATATAAAATAAAACAATCGAATGTCTTCATCGAGACCTTCCGCTCTCAAGGATAGGCCCCTGAATCCACACTTGAAACGTGGTCGTCTGCAAGGAAGGGGCTCCTCCGGCCGGGCGGAACTTGGGAAAAACCCCGGATTCGCCCCTTGGGGGTCCCCCAAGGGCCGGCTGAAAACGAAAAAAGGCCCCGCGCCGTTTCCCGGCGGGGGCCTTTTCTGAAAGCGACGGCGCGCGGCTTATTCGACGGCGCGGACCTTGGATTTCTCGGGCGCTTATTCGACGGCGCGGACTTCCGCGACCTCGGGGATGTAGTGGCGGAGCATGTTCTCGATGCCGTGCTTGAGCGTCGCCGTCGAGCTGGGGCAGCCCGAGCACGAGCCCTGCATGTGCAGGTAGACGACGCCGTTCTCGAAGCGACGGAAAACGATGTCACCGCCGTCCTGGGCGACCGCCGGACGGACCCGGGTGTCGAGCAGTTCCTTGATCTGGGTGACGACGGGATCATCCGCGCCGGCGGCCTGGCCGGCGGCCTCGGCCTCGACGACCGGCTGGCCCGAGGTGAAGTGATCCATGATCGCGCCCAGGATCAAGGGCTTCATCGCGCCCCAGTCGGACGCGCCGGCCTTGGTCACTGTGATGAAGTCGGCGCCCAGGAAGACGCCCGTGACGCCGTCCATCTCGAACAGGCGCTTGGCCAAGGGCGAGCGGCCGGAATCGGCGGCGGTCAGGAAATTGGCGGTGGCGCCGCCCGGCATGACGGCCGCGCCGGGCAGGAATTTGAGCGTCGCCGGGTTGGGCGTGGGCTCGGTCTGGATGAACATGGGGTTTCTCCCGTTCGGGCCAACAAATTTTCGGGCCAACAAATTAAGGTGTCGATTAGATGGACCTTTTCGGGCCGCTTATCAAGTCCCGGGGGGCCAAAGCCCCTGGTTCCTCAGGGCCTTAAAAACCCGACGATCCGGTGGACGTCGCGCAAAACGGGGCCGGCGATGGTCCGCGCCCGCTCCGCGCCCCGGTGCAGAATCCGGTCCACGTGGCCGGGGTCGGCCATCAGTCTTCGCATCTCGTCCTGGATCGGACCCAGCTTGGCGACCGCCAGGTCGGCCAGGTGCTGCTTGAAGGTCGAGAACGGCTCGCCGCCGAAGCGGGCGAGAACCTCGTCCACCGTCGAATCCGACAACGCGGCGTAGATGCCGATCAGGTTCGCGGCCTCGGGCCGGTCTTTCAGGCCGGCGGCCTCGGCGGGCAGCGGGTGGGTATCGGTGCGGGCCTTGCGGATCTTCTGGGCGATGGTGTCGGCGTCGTCGGTCATGTTGATGCGTGAATAGTCCGACTCGTCGGACTTGCTCATTTTCTTCGAGCCGTCGCGCAGGCTCATCACGCGGGCCGCCACGCCCAGGATCAGGGGC
>CAYIQU010000221.1:0-3975 GCA_964365645.1 uncultured Hyphomicrobiales bacterium
CGCTCGCGATCGTCGATCGACGCACGCAAAGCGATGAAACCCAGGTACAGGAACAGCAGGATCAGCTCGGAGGTCAGCCGCGCGTCCCAGACCCACCAGGTGCCCCACATCGGCTTGCCCCACAGCGAGCCGGTGACGAGCGCCAGAAAGGTAAAGGCGGCGCCGATGGGCGCGGTCGCCTTGCCGGCGAGATCGGCGAGCGGATGTTTCCAGATCAGCGCGACGGCGGAACTCGCCGCCAGGGCGGTGTAACAGAACAGCGCCATCCACGACGCCGGCACGTGGACGTACATGATCCGCACGCTTTCGCCTTGCTGGTAATCGGGGGGCGAACGGAACAGGGCGAAATAGAGTCCCGCCGCCGCCGCGCTCAGCGCGATCGCGCCCGCCCACGGCTGAACGGCGCGGGCGAGTTTCAGGAATCGGGTGGGATTGGCGAACCAGTCGAGACGTTTCATGGGAGCATTGTGGGACAAACGGCCCGGTCATTCCAGAGAGGTCATTCCAAGGCTTGACGGATGGCGGCGGCGGCGGCCCAGGGGCTGAGCGCGAGCGCGCCGAGCGCCAAGCCGCCCAGAATCAACAACGAGGCCTTGGCCGGCAATCCTTGCGCCGCCGCCTCGACCGCCGAAACCCCGAAAATAAGAACGGGAATGAACAGCGGCAGGACGAGCAGGGACAGCAGAACCCCGCCCCGCCGCGCGCCCAGGATCAGCCCCGCGCCGACGGCGCCGATCAGGCTCAAGGCCGGGGTGCCGAGCAGGAGCGCCAGCACCAGCGTCGGAAAAACGTCGGCGGGGATGTTCATCAACAGCCCCAGCAGCGGCGCGACGATCACCAGCGGCAGGCCGGCGGTCAGCCAGTGCGCGACCACCTTGGCCAGGACCACGCCTTCCAGCGGCATCGGCGCCAGCGCCAGAAGCTCGAGGCCGCCGTCCTCGAAGTCGGCCTGGAACAACTTTTCGAGAGCCAGCATCGAGGCGAGCAGGGCGGCGACCCAGACGACGCCGCCGCCGATGCGGGCCAGTACGTTCGGTTCGGGGCCGACGCCCAAGGGAAACAGCACGATGGCGATGACGAAAAAGACCAGCGTCATCAGGCTGTCGGTGCCCTGGCGCAAGGACAGGCGCAAGTCCCGCCGGACGACGGCCAGAAAGCGGTTCATGCGGCGGCCTCCTCGGCGTAAGGGGCGAGATCGAGGGTCGTCGCGTCGGGAATGTCGATGCCGCCGTGGCTCGACAGCGCCACCAGGCCGCCGCCCGCGCGATGGCGGGCCATGGCGTGTTGCAGCCGGGCGACGGAATCGCGGTCGAGCGCGGTCGCCGGTTCGTCCAAGATCCACAGCGGCGCCGGATGGGCGGCGAGGCGGGCGAGGTTGACCCGGCGGCGCTGTCCGGCGGAGAGGAAACGCCCCGGCACGGGCCCAAGTTTTTCCGCGCCGAAGGCGGCAAGGCCCGTCACGGCGTCGCCGCCGCCCCGCACCGCCGCCCAGAACGCGACGTTTTCCTCGGCGGTCAAGACGGGTTTCACCGCGTCGCCGTGCCCGACGTAATGAAGGCGCGCGTTGTGGGTTTCGCCGTCTTGGGCGATGTCCTCGTCGTTCCAGCGGATCGCGCCCGCCGCCGGGCGGCCGAGTCCGGCCATCAGTCGCAGCAGCGAGGATTTGCCGCTGCCGTTGGGGCCGACCAGCATCAGCGCCCCGCCGGCGGCGAGAGAGAAGCTCAAGCCCTGGAACACGCAGCGCTCGCCCCGGATGCAGGTCAGATCGTGGCCGGTGAAAAGGGACATGAGGGGAGGAATGGGAAAAAGGTCCGCGACCGGGAATGTCCCGCGAACCGTAGCGGAAAAGAAGGAGGGTTAGAAGGACGGCAAAAGGCCGGAAAACGGCCCAAAAAAGAGGCGGCCGGAGGGGAATCCGGCCGCCAGTGGGTCCAGCCGTTGCGGCGGACCCAAGCGAAGCCGGAAGGGGGGTCCCGGCCTCGCCAACAAGAAGAGATATTTAGGACTTAAATATGCGCGCCGATTTCGACCGCAATATGACAAGTGGTCTCACATCGGCGTGAGGGGACGGTCAGGAATTCGTCAGGAAAGCTTGCGCTTGTCCTCGATCACACGGCCGTCGTTGGGGAGCTCCCCCAATCCGACGAAGGCGACGCCGCCGCGCAGCTTGCAGACCGCCTGGACGGTGTCGGCGATCATGGCGGCAAAACCCGGGGCGGCGCCGGCGTGTTCGACGAAAAGCGTCATCGCGTCCTTGCCGTCTTCCTGGTCGACCACCAACCGCGCCTTTTTGATTTCCGGGTGGCGCTTCAGGACGTCGGCGATCTGGGCGGGATGGACGAACATGCCGCGCACCTTGGTCGCCTGGTCGGCGCGGCCCATCCAGCCCTTGAGGCGCATGTTGGTCCGCCCGCAGGGACTGGGGCTCGGCAAGACGGCGGACAGATCGCCGGTGGCGAAACGGATCAGCGGATACTCGGGCGAAAAGAGCGTCGCCACCACCTCGCCCACCTCGCCCGGGGCGACGGGATCGCCGGTGCCGGGCCGGACGATCTCGACGATCAAGCCCTCGTCGACGATGAATCCGTCCTTGGCCTCGGACTCGTAGCCGATCAGGCCGAGATCGGCGCTGGCGTAGCACTGATAGACGTCGAGGCCGAAGGCGGCGATGTCGGCGCGCAACGGGGGCGGCAGCGCCTCGCCGGCGACCAGCGCCCGCTTGAGGCTGGAAAGATCGGCGCCCATCTCGCGGCCTTTCTCGAGAATGATCTTCAAGAACGACGGCGTGCCGGCGTAGCCGGTGGGGCGCACGTCGGTAATGGCCCGCACCTGCAACTCGGTCTGCCCGACGCCGGCGGGAAAGACGGCGCAGCCCAGCGCGTGCGCGCCCGATTCCAGCATCACGCCGGCCGGGGTGAAGTGATAGGCGAAGGTGTTGTGCAGCACGTCGCCTTCGCGGAATCCGGCGGCGAACAGGGCCCGCGCCAGCCGCCACCAGTCGCGGCCAAATCCTTCGGCGTCGTAGGTCGGGCCGGGGGACTGGAAAATGCGCGCGAGCTTTTTCGGCGGCACGGCGGTCAGCCCGCCCAGGGGCGGGTTCGCCTTCTGCAACTCGACCAGCGCGGATTTGCGCGTGACGGGCAATGTGGCGAGTGCCGCGCGATCGCGGATCGCGGCCGGGTTCACGTCCTTCAGCAGCGCCGCGAAATAAGGCGCGTTGGCCTGGGCCTGCGCGATATGGCCGGCGAGCCTGGCGAACTGCTCGCGCTCGCGGACCTCGGGCGCGCGGGTTTCAAGGGAATCGAAATGGCGGGACAAGGGCGTCGCCCTCTACGACAGCCAGCGCTTGCGCCGGCGGTAGTGCTTGACGTCGCGGAAGCTCCGGCGTCCGCCGCCGCCGAGGCCGAGATAGAACTCCTTCACGTCCTCGTTTTCGCGCAAGGAGTCGGCGGCGCCGTCCATCACCACCCGGCCGTTTTCCAGGATATAGCCGTAGTGCGCGTATTTGAGCGCGATGTGGGTGTTCTGTTCCGCGAGCAGGATGCTGACCCGTTCCTCGCGGTTGAGGCGGGCGACGATCTCGAAGATTTCCTCGACCAATTGCGGCGCCAAGCCCATCGAAGGCTCGTCCAAGAGGATCATTTTCGGATTGGCCATCAGGGCGCGGCCGATGGCGGTCATCTGCTGTTCGCCGCCCGAGGTGTAGCCGGCCTGGGACGAGCGCCGCTCCTTCAGGCGGGGAAAGTAATGATAGACCTTGTCGAGGCTGTCGCGCACGGCGGCGCGGCCGTCGCCCCGGGTGTAGGCGCCGGTGAGCAGGTTTTCCTCGACCGTCAGGTGCTCGAAGCAGTGGCGGCCTTCCATCACCTGGATGACGCCGCGCTTGACCAGATCGGTCGGGGTCAGGCGGTCGGTGCGTTCGCCGCGAAAGGCGATGTGACCCTTGGTCACCTCGCCCCGTTCCGACTTGAGCAG
>CAYIQU010000222.1:0-972 GCA_964365645.1 uncultured Hyphomicrobiales bacterium
CGCGATTTACCTGCAACAGGAGGCGAGCATCGTCCTCGACGTCGGCGCGCTGCATGGGCGCGCCATTCGGATCGACGGCCGGGGCAAGGTGTTGAGCTACAAGATGACCAGCCAGTGCGCCTCGGGTTCGGGGCAATTCCTGGAAAACATCGCCCGCTATCTGGGCATTTCCCAAGACGAAATCGGCACGCTGTCGCGGCAGGCCGACAAGCCGGAAAAGGTCAGCGGCATCTGCGCGGTGCTGGCCGAAACCGACGTCATCAACATGGTTTCGCGCAGCATCACGGCGCCCAACATCCTCAAGGGGATACACCAGTCGATGGCGGATCGGCTGACCAAGCTGCTCAAGACCACCGGCAGCACCGACGGCATCGCGCTCATGACCGGCGGCCTGGCGCTGGACGACGGATTGCTGGCGGCGATGCGCGAGGCCATGCAGCGCGAGAAAGTGTCGATTGCCGTCGAAAGCCATCCGGACTCCATTTACGCCGGCGCGATCGGCGCCGCGCTGTGGGGCGCGTTCCGCCATGCCAAGCTCGCCCGGCTCGACGCCATCGCCGCGGCATGATTTAACTCGAAGGAGATCGCGCATGGCCCTGATGATCGTCGACCCCTGCACGAACTGCGACGCCTGCACGCCCGCCTGCCCCAACGAGGCGATCGCGGCGGGCGATCCGATCTACACCATCGATCCGCTGCGCTGCACCGAATGCGTCGGCGCCGAGGACGAACCGCAATGCAAGCCGGTTTGTCCGGCCGACTGCATCGTCGAAAACCCCGATTTTCGCGAAACCCGCGAACAACTGCTGGCGAAATACGAAAGCCTGCGCGCCTAAAGGAGACGGCGATGACGGCGACATGGAATTTCAGCGGCCAGCGGGCGATCGTCACCGGCGGCGGCCGGGGCATCGGCCAGGCGATCGCGCGGCGGCTGGCGGCTGCGGGCGCGGCGGTCCACGTCTTCGACCGGGA
>CAYIQU010000222.1:982-3966 GCA_964365645.1 uncultured Hyphomicrobiales bacterium
CGTCGGCGATCCGCGCAAACTGACCGCCGACTTCCACGTCTTCGACCGGGACGCGACCGGGGATGTGGGGTCGGCTTCCATCACGGTCCATTCGGTCGACGTCGCCGACGCGGCGAGCATCGCGCGGGGAATCGCCGCCTTGCCGACGCCGGCGCAGTTGTTGGTGAACAACGCGGGCATCACCCGCGACCGGACGCTGGCGAAAATGAGCGACGAGGAATGGGGCGCCGTCATCGCCGTCAACCTGACCGGGGCGTTTCAGATGATCCGCGCCGTCATTCCGGGGATGGTCGCGGCGGGCGGCGGTCGGATCGTCAACATCACCTCGATCAACGGCTTGCGCGGCAAGTTCGGCCAGGGCAATTACACCGCCGCCAAGGCCGGCCTGATCGGCCTGACCAAGACCGCGGCGCGCGAATTGGGACCGAAGGGAATCACGGTCAACGCCGTCGCGCCGGGCATGGTGTTGACGGAAATGGCCCTGGCGACGCCCGAGGACACCCGCCGGAACGCGCTCGCCGAAACGGCGTTGAACCGCCTGGCCGAACCCGACGACATCGCCGAAGCCGTGCTCTTCTTGCTTTCCGACGGCGCGCGGATGATCACCGGCGAAGTGTTGCGGGTGGACGCGGGACAGTACCTCTAGCAGGCTGCGGCCATCAGCCGTTGCGTCAAGCGGCGGGCCAGCGCGCCGGCGACGCGGCGGCGGTACTGGGCCGACGTCATGATCGTCAGCATGGGCGAAGCCTGTTTTTGCACCAGGGCGTCGAGCCGGGCCAGCGCCGGCGCGTCCAGTTTTTGGCCGGCGAAGTCCTCGGTGCCCGCGACCAGGAAGGGACGGGAATTGGTGCCGGTCAAGGCGATGCGCAACGCCTTCAAGGTTTCGCCGTCGCGAAGAACCGAGACGGCGACGCCGGCCAGCGGAAAGTCGATGGCTCCGCGCACGCGAGCCTTGGCGTAGGCCGACGCCGGCGCGGGCGTCCGGGGAACGCGAACGGCGACCAGCAGGTCGTCGGCGGACAGGGCCAGATGCGCCATGCCGTCCTCGCGGTAGAGGTCGGCCAGCGGCAGGGTGCGCCGTCCGTCGGGGCCGGCGATTTCGACCGTTGCCGCCGCGACCAGCAGCGCCGGCGCCAGATCGCCGCTGAAGGCGGCGTAGCAACGCGCGCCGCCCGGCGCGACGTGGCACACCGTTCCCTTGTATTTCAGGCAGAAATCGTTGGCGCCGCGCCACCATTCGCTTTGATTGAAGTAAACGCAGCGCGTGTCGAGGCACAGGTTGCCGCCGACGGTCGCCGATTCCCGGTGCGTCGGTCCGGCGACGGCGGCGGCGGCCTCGGCCAACCCGGCAAGGTGCCGCCGGACGAGGGGATCGGATTCGATCTCGGCCAGGGTGGCGGCGGCGCCGATCCTTAAGGTATCGCCCTCGATGGCGATGCCCCGCATTTCAGCAATGCCGGAAACGTCGATCAAGGTCGCGGGGGCGACCAGGCCGCGGCGAACGGCCGGGATCATATCCGTCCCTCCGGCCATGAACCGCGCCAGCCCTTCGCCTCGCCGCGCGGCCAGCGCCTCGGCGACCGAGGCCGGGCGGACCAGCCGGAAATCGGGCAGGGCGACGGTCATGACGATCTCCCGCCGGCGGCCGCGCGATTTTTCCGCGCCAGCGCCTTGAGAACCTTGTCGGGCGTGATCGGCAGTTCGAGGAAACGAACGCCGATGGCCTCGGCGACGGCGTTGGTCAACGCGGGCAGGAATCCCGACAGCGAGCCCTCGCCGGCTTCCTTGGCGCCGAAGGGGCCGTTCGGGTCGATGCTTTCAACGATGTGCACGTCGATGGGCGGCGAGTCGACGATGGACGGCACGCGATAGTCCAGCATGTTCGCGTGCAGCGGCATGCCGTTCTTGTAGCGCGTTTCCTCGCTCAGCGCCTGGCCCATGCCCATCCAGACCGAACCCTGTACCTGGCCCTCGACCGACAAGGGGTTGATCGCGCGCCCGCAATCGTGCGCGACCCAGACTTTTTCCACGGCGATGGCGCCGGTGTCGGCGTCAACGCTGACTTCGACCACCTGGGCGGCGTAGCTGAAGCCCATGGTCGAGCCGACGGCGCCGCCGCGATGCTTGCCGCCTTGATACGCCTCGGGCACCGTGAAGGTGCCGGACACCAGGATCGCGCCGCGCTCGGCGATGGCGGCGTGGGCGACCTCGTCGAACGCCAGGCCCTCGTTCGGCCCGCCGGCGGCACGGAAGATTCCGCCGACGCATTCGACGTCCGCGACCGGGGCGTTGAGCGTGCGTGCCGCCGCCTCGTCGAGAATGCCCTTCAGCTTTCGCGCGGCGTCGATGGCGGCGTTGCCGACCATGAACGTCACCCGCGAGGAATACGAGCCGTTATCCTTGGGCGTGATCGCGCTGTCGTTGGCGATGACGCGGATGCGCCCGACGGGAATGCCCAGGATCTCGGCCGCCGCCTGCGCCAGAATGGTGCTCGATCCCTGGCCGATGTCGGCGGCCCCGGTCAACAGCGTCAGGCCGGCGTCGAAATCCAGCTTCAGGTTGACCACCGCGTGCGGCTCGCCCGTCCAATGCACCGGCTTGGCCGCGCCGCTGACGTAATGCGAACAGGCCATGCCCAGCCCGCGTCCCGGCGGCAGGCGGCCGCGCCGGGCGCGCCAGCCGCTGGCCCGTTCGACGTGGTCCAGGCATTCGGGCAAGCCGTAGGAATTGACGATCAGGCCGTTAGGCGTGGTGCAGGGCACGGACAAGAGGTTAGCGCGCCGGACCGCGAAGGGATCGAGTCCCAGCGCGGCGGCTATTTCGTCCATCAGGGCCTCGAAGGCATGGCGCACGTTGACGGTGCCGTGGCCGCGCATGGCGCCGCACGGCGGGGTGTTGGTGTAGACGCGATAGCCGTCGTAGCGAACGGCGGGAATGTCGTAGAGGGCGTGCAGCAACGCGCCCGCGTACAGAATGGTGACGAT
>CAYIQU010000223.1:0-1416 GCA_964365645.1 uncultured Hyphomicrobiales bacterium
CGGCATCCGCTGGGCCTCGTGCAACATCTATTCGACCCAGGACCACGCCGCCGCCGCCATCGCCAAGCAGGGCACGCCGGTCTTCGCCTACAAGGGCGAGAGCCTCGCCGAATATTGGGACTACACCCACCGCATCTTCGAATGGGCCGACGGCGGCACGCCCAACATGATCTTGGACGACGGCGGCGATGCGACCCTCCTCGTGCATTTGGGCGCGCGCGCCGAGAAGGACGCCACGCTCGTGTCGAAGCCCGCCAACGAAGAGGAAGAGGCGCTCTACGCCTCGATCAAGCAGCGTACGTCCGCGAAGCCGGGCTGGTACTCGGCGGTCGCCAAGAACATCCGCGGCGTGACCGAGGAAACCACCACCGGCGTCCACCGCCTCTACGAGATGGAAAAGAAGGGCACGCTCTTGTTTCCCGCCATCAACGTCAACGATTCGGTCACCAAGTCCAAGTTCGACAACAAGTACGGCTGCCGCGAAAGCCTGGTCGACGGCATCCGCCGCGCCACCGACGTGATGATGGCGGGCAAGGTCGCCCTGGTCTGCGGCTATGGCGACGTCGGCAAGGGTTCGGCCGACAGCTTGCGCCACGCCGGCTGCCGCGTGCTGGTGACCGAGATCGATCCGATCTGCGCCCTCCAGGCGGCGATGGAAGGCTTCGAGGTGACGACGATGGAGGACGCCGCGTCCCGCGCCGACATCTTCGTCACCGCGACCGGCAACGTCGATGTCATCACCGTCGCGCACATGCGGGCGATGAAGGACCGCGCCATCGTCTGCAACATCGGCCACTTCGATTCCGAAATTCAGGTCGCCGGCTTGCGTAATTTCAAGTGGCACAACGTCAAGCCGCAGGTCGATGAAATCGAATTCCCGACCGGCCGGCGCATGATCCTGTTGGCCGAAGGCCGGCTGGTGAATCTCGGCTGCGCCACCGGGCACCCCAGCTTCGTCATGAGCGCGTCCTTCACCAACCAGGTGCTCGCCCAAATCGAGCTGTGGACCAACCCCGCCAAGTACGAAAAGAAGGTCTACGTCCTGCCCAAGAACCTGGACGAAAAGGTCGCGGCGCTGCATCTGGACAAGCTGGGCGTGCGGCTGACCAAGCTCACTCCGGCCCAGGCCGCCTACATCGGCGTCGCCGAAAAAGGCCCCTTCAAGTCCGACGCCTACCGTTATTAGAGACGGACGTCCGTTCGCCGATTCGCCTCCCCGGCCTCGGCGCGGCGCGGGCGAGGGTGGCGGGAAACGAGTCTTCGCGCCCCTTCCACGGCCGGCCTTGGCCGCGAATCGGCGAAAAGGCTAGGATTCCCGGCCATGGGCACGCTGGACACCGTTTTGTTCCCCCTTTTGATCGGGGCCGGGTTGGCGCTCGGCCTGGCCGCGCCGTTCGCTTGGCGTCGCATCCGGGC
>CAYIQU010000223.1:1426-3965 GCA_964365645.1 uncultured Hyphomicrobiales bacterium
GATACTGGGCGCTCCGGATAAGGAGACTTCGATGGGCGGCGCCGTGCGCTTGGCGGCGCAGCCGGGCGGCCGAGGCGAACGCGCGCGCCGCCGAGGGCGACGCCGACAAGGCCCGCGCGCTGCTCGCCGCCAGCCCCGACGCCACGTTCGTTTTCGAAGCGCACACCGGCAACGAGTTCTGCTCGCGCCGCCTCGCGCGCCTGTTCGGCCTGGGCGACGACGGCCGGGGCGTGCGCTTCGTCGACGTGATGGGCCGGCTCGCGCCCGCCGACGCCGAGGCCCTGATGCGCGCCGTCGCGCCCTTGCGCGCCGACGGAACCCGGTTCGAGACCGCGCTGGTGAAGGACGGCGCCTTGATCGCGGTCGCCGGCACGCGCGCCCGCGATTCGGCGGGTCATGCCGTCGCCGACGCCATCTGGTTCCGCCCCATTCCCGAGACCGCGCATGACGAAAGCGGCTCCGAACCGTCCGCCGTCAAAACCGGCGATACGCCCGCGCCGATCCCGACGGCGTCGCCGTTGGCCGAGGTGCTCGATGCGCTGACCGCGCCGATCGCCGTGTTCGCCGCCGACGGCCGCTTGCAGGCGTGCAACGCGGCGTGCGCGCGCCTTTGGCGCGTCGACGCGGGCTGGCTGGAAACGGGCCCGGCCTTCGGCGAGATCCTGGAAGCGCTGCGCGCGCGACGGCGCCTGCCCGAGGTCGCCGACTTCCGCGCCTTCAAGGCCGAACAGATGGCCCTGTTGACGGCGGTCGCGCCGCCGTCGCCCATGTTGATGCACCTGCCCGACGACACGGTGCTCAGCCTGCGGGTCCATCCGCGCGCCGGCGCGGACGGGAAACCCGCCGGCGCGGTTTTCGTCTACGACGACGTCACCGATTCGCTCGCCCTCAAATCGTCGCTCAAGACCGCGACCCGGGTCCAGGACGTGACGCTGGACAACCTGCACGAAGGCGTCGCCGTCTTCGGCGCCGACGGGCGGCTCAAGCTCGCCAACCGGGCGTTCGCCAAGCTGTGGGCGTTGGACGAAGCCGCGCTGGTCGGCAACGTCCATCTCGCCGACGCGATCGAGGCGATGCGCCCTTTCCGCCAGGACGTCGAGGACTGGCCGGCGTTCCGCGACCGGCTCGCCGGGCGGCTGCTCGGGCGGCGCACTGGGCGCGGTCGGATCGAACGCAGCGACGGCAGCGTGCTCGACTACGCCACCGTGCCGTTGCCCGACGGCGCGGTCCTGCTCGGCTATCTCGACGTCACCGACGGCGTGCGAATCGAGGAGGCGCTGCTTGAACGCGCGCAGGCCTTCGAGGAAGCGGCGCGGCTCAAGTCCCAGTTCATCGCCAACGTCAGCCACGAAGTCCGCACGCCGCTGACCAGCGTGATCGGGTTCGCCGAAATTCTCGCGGCGGGTCATTTCGGCGATCTTTCGCCGCGCCAGGGGGATTACGCCCGCGGCATCTTCGAATCGGCGCGCGGGTTGATGACCGTGGTCGAGGATATTCTCGACCTGGCCTCGATCGAAGCCGGGGATTTGGCGCTGAAGCCCGACGCGGTCGACGTGCACGCGCTGCTGGTCGCGGTGCTGGGCTTGGTGCGCGAACGGGCCCGGCACCGGGAATTGCGCCTGGAATTCGACGTGCCCGCCGACATCGGCTGGATTCACGCCGACCCGATCCGCTTGAAGCAGGTCCTGTTCCATCTGCTCAGCAACGCCATCGCCTTCACGCCCGCGCGCGGCGGCGTGCGGCTGTCGGCGGCCCGCGCCGGCGACCGGTTGGAACTGGCGGTGGCC
The DNA here is from genome assembly GCA_964365645.1 of uncultured Hyphomicrobiales bacterium. GTDB lineage: Bacteria > Pseudomonadota > Alphaproteobacteria > Rhodospirillales > 2-12-FULL-67-15 > 2-12-FULL-67-15. The sequence continues at coordinate 3,214 of CAYIQU010000223.1, forward strand.
GACACCGGGATCGGAATCCCGCTGATCGACCAGGATCGCGTCTTGCGTCCGTTCGAGAAAGTCGTTCCGATCCGCGCCGCCGGGACGGGCGCGGACGTGGCGGGCACCAGCGGCGCGGGATTGGGGCTGACCCTGGTTCGCCGCTTGATCGAGCTGCACGGCGGTACCGTTGCGCTGAAATCGGTGCCCAACCGGGGCACCGTCGTCACCTGCCGGCTGCCCGCGGGCGGGGCCAGGGCCAAGGACGCGTTCCAGCTTTAAAGTTTTTCCATGTTACCAGAGCTTAAGAGCTGAAAGACCTGAATAGATGGCGCATTTACGTTGTTCCTAGGTTGTACCGAAAAAAATTGACGAGGCCGCTCAAGTAAGGCAACATGTTTTGTCAGCACAACGTGGGAACAACGAGAGGAAGCCATGAAAGAGATAGCGGCGGCGACAAACCTCATAAGGGGAACACGGGAACCAGCGGCAGGAAAGCCTTACACGGCCAGCCTCAGCAAGAGCCAAGGAAGGGCCGGTTGGTCCGTCATTTTCAGGCATCCCGTTCGGCGTGACGAAGCCACGGGCAAGCTTGGCGTTCGGGTCCGGCAGGGCCTGGGCACGCGGGACCAGGCCGAGGCCGCGCGTCCATCGGCAACGATTCAGAAGCTGCAGCGGGCGGCGCGGCAGTCGCCGGAACCGCTGCTCAACCCCGCCTCGCGCGATCCAATCGACGTCGTGTTCAACAACGCGAGCCTGCGCGACATCCTCAA
>CAYIQU010000224.1:0-1350 GCA_964365645.1 uncultured Hyphomicrobiales bacterium
CAGCGCGCGGCGCACAAGCGCTGGCGGCGGATCAGGGCCATCGAGCAAGGCGAGATCGGCGAGGTCAACCACCAGATGGAGCGCGATCGGTTGGCGCTGCGGAAAGAATTTCTGGTTTCCGGCGAAGCCGGCGAGGGCACCCGCCGCCTCAAGGAGCGCGTCGAAGCCCGCGCCGCCGAACTCGAAGCCCGCTACAAGACCCTGGCCGAGGAAGCCCTGCGGCTCAAGGAACGCGACGGCCGCGACCGCATCGTGCTCGCCGACGCCGGCGGCGCGGACAAGGAGATTCCGCTGTCGGCGGTGGTGCGCGTCTACTACGCCAACGAGATGTCCTGGTTCGAGGCGGCCGGCGTGTACCTGTCGCGCTGGTGGGAATTCCTGACCGACGAGCCGCGCGAGGCCAACACCGAGGGCGGCGTCCTGCCGGCGATTTTCGGGACCTTCGCCATGACGCTCTTGATGGTCCTGCTGGTCGCGCCGGTCGGGGTCATTACCGCGTTGTACCTGCGCGAATACGCGCACCAGGGGCGCATCATGGCCCTGGTGCGGATTTCGGTGAACAACCTGGCCGGCGTGCCGTCCATCGTCTACGGCGTGTTCGGGCTGGGCTTCTTCGCCTACCTGCTGGGCGGCGGCATCGACAATCTGTTCTATCCCGAACGGCTGCCGAACCCGACCTTCGGCACCGGCGGCCTGCTGTGGGCGTCGCTGACGCTGGCGATCCTGACCGTGCCGGTGGTGATCGTCGCGACCGAGGAGGCGCTGGCCGCCGTGCCGCGCTCGATGCGCGAGGGCTCGCTCGCCTGCGGCGCGTCCAAGTGGCAGACCATCCAGCGCATCGTGTTGCCGCGCGCCATGCCCGGAATTCTCACCGGGATCATTCTCGCCATGGCCCGCGGCGCCGGCGAGGTCGCGCCCCTGATGCTGGTCGGCGTCGTCAAGCTGGCCCCGGAAATGCCGATCGACGGCGTGTTCCCGTTCCTCCACCTCGAGCGCAGCTTCATGCATCTCGGCTTTCACATCTACGACGTCGGCTTCCAGTCGCGCAATTCCGAGGCCGCCAAGCCGATGGTCTTCGTCACCACGCTTCTGCTCATCGCCCTGATCGCGGCGATGAACGTCACCGCCATCGTCGTCCGCAATCGGCTCAAGCGCCGGTTCGCGGGCGGTCAATTCTAAGAGGGCTTGCCCATGAACGCGCTTCCCGCCGCCCAGGCCGAGACAACGCCGACCGTCTACCATCCGCGTCCCGGCGACCAGGGACACAGCCTCGAGGCGGTCGATTTCGAGCTGTGGTACGGCCGCAGCCAGGCGCTCCATGAGGTCAGCCTGTCGATCGAGAAGGGACTC
>CAYIQU010000224.1:1360-3959 GCA_964365645.1 uncultured Hyphomicrobiales bacterium
CTCGTCACGGCGTTGATCGGCCCGTCGGGCTGCGGCAAGTCGACGCTGCTGCGCTCCATCAACCGCATGAACGACTTGATCGACGGCCTGAAAACGACCGGCGAGATTCGCGTCGATGGCCAAAACATTTACACGGCCGAAACCGACGTCATCGCGTTGCGCAAGCGGATGGGCATGGTGTTCCAAAAGCCCAATCCCTTCCCGATGTCGATCTTCGAGAACGTCGTCTATCCGCTGCGGGTCGACGGGGTGCGGGACCGCCGGGTCCTGGCCGAGACGGCCGAGCGGGCGTTGCGCGCCGCGGCGCTGTGGGACGAGGCCAAGGACCGGCTTCAGGACAACGCGCTCGGGCTGTCGGGCGGCCAGCAACAGCGCCTGTGCATCGCGCGCGCCATCGCCGGCGAGCCCGAGGTCCTGCTCATGGACGAGCCCTGTTCGGCGCTGGACCCCATCGCCACCGCCCGGATCGAGGAATTGATCGACGAACTGCGGGGGCGGTTCACCATCGTCATCGTCACCCACAACATGCAGCAGGCGGCCCGGGTGTCCGACAATACCGCCTTCATGTACCTGGGCCGTCTGATAGAATACGGCGAGACCGAGGCCATCTTCACCACGCCCCGGGATCCGCGGACCCAGGGCTACATCACCGGCCGTTTCGGCTGACGGCGCGGAAACGAGAAGACAGAGGAACCGTTTCATGGGCACCGACCATATCGTCAAGGCTTTCGACCAGGACCTGAAGCACATCGACGCGGTCATCGCCGAGATGGGCGGGTTGGTCGAGGCGCAGTTCGCCGACGCCATCGAAACCATGATCCGGCGCGACGCCGAACGGGCGGAACGGATCATCGCCAACGACGAGCGGGTCGACGCGCTGGAGAAAGACCTCGACCGCGGCATCATCAAGATGATCGCGTTGCGCCAGCCCATGGCCGACGATCTGCGGATGCTGATCGTGGCGCTGAAGATCGGCAGCTCCATCGAACGCATCGGCGATTATGCCCGCAACATCGCCAGGCGCACCCTGACGCTGGCCCAGGCTCCGTCCATGCCCGCGGCGCAGACGGTCGCCCGGCTCGGCCAGTTGGTGCAGCGGATGCTCAAGAACGTGCTCGACGCCTATCTGACCCGCGACGCCGACAAGGCCGAGGACGTGCGCCGCAGCGACCGCGAGGTGGACGCCATGTACACCAGCCTGGTGCGCGAGCTGCTGACCTACATGATGGAAGATCCACGCAACATCACGCCCTGCACGCAATTGATGTTCGCGGCCAAGAATATCGAACGCGTCGGCGACCACATCACGACCATCGCCGAGAACGTGATCTACCTGGTGCGTGGCGACCTTCTCGAGAACAAGCGCCCCGACGACGGGCCGGGGCCGCTCACCGTCATTCCCGGCGGGACCCCGACCCCGTCCTGAACGGGGCGGGAGCCGGACAACGGAAATCGCCGCCATGCCGCCCACCATCATGGTCGTCGAAGACGACCCCGCCATCGCCGAGCTTCTGCGCTACAACCTGACCCGCGAGGGCTTCGCGGTGACGCTGGTCGCCGACGGCGATTCGGCGCTGGCGGCGGCGGCGGCGGCTCCGCCCGATCTGGTGGTGCTGGATTGGATGGTCCCGGGTCTGTCGGGGATCGAGGTTTGCCGGCGTCTTCGCCGCCAGCCGCAAAGCCGGAACCTGCCGATCATCATGCTGACGGCGCGCGGCGAGGAAACCGACCGGGTCGAGGGCCTGGAAAGCGGCGCCGACGATTACATGGTGAAGCCGTTTTCGCCGGGCGAACTGGTGGCGCGCATCCGCGCCGTTCTGCGCCGGGCCGGCGGCGGCGCGGGCGAGGAGGCCGAGGCGATCGAGGCCGGCGGTATCCGGCTCGATCTCGCCCGCCATCGCGTGACCCGGGCGGGGCGCGACATTCACCTGGGGCCGACGGAGTTTCGCCTGCTCAAGACGCTGATGGAACGGCCGGGCCGGGTTTTAAGCCGCGAGCAGCTTCTCGATCGGGTCTGGGGCCGCGACATCCACGTCGAATCGCGCACCGTGGACGCCCACGTCCGCCGTTTGCGCAAGGCCCTGAACGCCGCCGGCGCCGACGTCATTCGCACCGTGCGCGGCGCGGGCTACGCCTTCGAGGCGCCGGAACGGTAGCGCGCTAAAGCCCCTTGTCGACGCGCAGCCATTCGATCCGGTCGACGGAGCGGACGACGACGCGCTCGATTTTCGGCTCGTCGCCGCCTTGCCGCACGACGTCAAGCGGCACCTCGGCGCCGGCCTCGCCTTGCGCCCAGGCGCGGCGGTACAACTCGGCCAGGTCCCGCACCGTGCGCCCGTCGATGCCGATGATGACGTCGCCCGGGCGAAGGCCGGCGCGCTTGGCCGGGCTGTCGTCGGACACCCGCGTCACGACGATGCGCCCGTTGGCCTCGGCGGAGTAAAGCCCGAGCCAGGGCCGGGGCGGATCGGCGCGGCGGCCCTTCGCCACCAGATCGTTCAGGATCGGCTTCAAATCGTCGATGGGCACGAACATGTTGCCGGGCGAGAACGTCTCGGGCAGGGCGGCGTCATTGACGAACAAGGAACCGATGCCGCCC
>CAYIQU010000225.1:0-3946 GCA_964365645.1 uncultured Hyphomicrobiales bacterium
GATACGGGCGAAAACGTCCTCGCCGCCCAACGTTGCCAGAATCCAAAGCGTCGGCCCCAGCCAAACGACGGCGAACAGGACGGAGATCCGCGCCGCCCGCGCCGCCGTCGGCCGCACCGCGAAAAGCCGGTCCTCGGGAATCACCGGATCGGGAACATTGGCGGCCTTGCCGTGCCCTCCCCCGGGCGCGAACTGCCTCGGCCAGGCCCGCGCGCCGAGAAAGCCCGCGACGCCGGCGGCGGCGATGATCAGGGGAAACGGCGCGTCGAAAAAGAAGATGCCGACGAAAGCGAGCGCGGCGAGCGCGATCTGCGCCTCGGTCCTCAGCGCCCGCTTGCCGATGCGGATCACCGCCTCGATGACGATGGCCAGCACGGCGGCCTTGATGCCGTAAAAGACGGCGGCGACGACGGGGATTTCCCCGAACCCGGCATAGAGGATGCTCAAGAGCATCATTACGACGACGCCCGGCAGCACGAACAGAATCCCCGCCAGCGCGCCGCCCTTGGCCCGGTTCAGAAGCCACCCGAGGTAGGCGGCCATTTGCGTCGCCTCGGGTCCCGGCAGCAACATGCAGTAGTTGAGGGCGTGCAGGAATCGCTCCTCGCCGATCCAGCGCTTTTCCTCGACGACGATGCGGTGCATGACCGCGATCTGCGCCACGGGTCCGCCGAAGCTGAGCAGCGCGACCCGCAGCCAGACCTTCAACGCCTCGGTCAATGGAACCGCGTCCTGTTTCGTTATTTGCGTCACCGTCGCATCCTCTCCCCTAACCCTTGGGCGGCCAGCCGTGGATTTCGCCCCGCGCCGTTTTAAGGCGGGCATAGAGGGCATCATACACGGTCATTCCATGGCGCAGCATCTCATGATCGTCGGGGAACATCGCCGAAAGGCCGAGGGAGACGGCGAGCAGACCGGCGGCCTCGGGCGCGAGATCAAGCCTGCCGGTATCCGCGCCGCGCACGATGACCGCCAGATCGGCCAATGCCGGATCACCTAAACTTAATCGGCGAAGCATGATGTCGAAACTGCACAAGTTCCCGTCGTGGCTGAATTCGACCCCGGGCACGTCGTAGGGAACGGCGCCCGTCGCCTCGGCCTCGGGCAGCACGCGCTCGGACGGAACGTAGACGAATCGCGCCTCGGGATCGTGGAACCGCTGCACCAGCCAGGGGCAAGCGACCCGGTCGATTTTCGGCCGTTCGCGGGTGATCCACGTACTGCCCTTGGCGGGCGACGCTTGGCGCACGAGATCGTTGCCGGCGGCGCGCCAGGCCTCCAGCCCGCCTTCCAGGTAACGCGCCTCCAGCCCACGGGCGCGAAGCGCGACGGCCGCGTTCTGGCTGACCTCGTGGCCGTGGACGCAAGCGACAACCACGATCCGGCCGGGCGCCAAGTGCCGGGACCAGGATTCGACCTGTTCGGGATCGCGCCACGGCGCGCCGGGGATCGTCTCGCCGCTGGCCTCGAAGCGGACGCGGCGGCGCACGTCGTAAAAAGAAATCCCGCCGCGATCCAGTAGGGCGCGCAGTTCGGCGACGGCAATGGATGGAACGGTGCTTGATGGAATGGACGAAGTCATGGCCAACCCTCCTCGCTCAACGAGTAGGGCAGAACTTGGACGATGACTCGTCTTGGGAAAGCCGGGCGTCCGCCGAAGCCCGACCGCGCGATTTTAGCACAGCGTCGCAACCGCGCAACGCCCATGTTGCCGCTTGGCGGCGGGCTTTCTATGCTTGGAGGATGTTTGAATTGGGGACCTTGAGCTAGGATACCCCGCCATGAGCCGAGTCCGTATCCGTTGGTTTCCGTCGCGCGCGGGCGGCAAACGCAAACCCAGGAGAGATTCCCCCATGAAACGATTTCTGCTGATCGGCGGCGTGGTATTGGCCGTGATCGTGGCCGGCGCCGTGTATTTCATGTCCAACATCGGCGCGCTGATCAAGGCGGCGGTGGAAACCTACGGCACCGAGGCCCTCCAGGCCAAAGTCGCGCTGTCGTCGGCCGACGTTTCCATCAGCAGCGGCCAGGGCCAGCTCAAGGGCCTGACCATCGGCAACCCGAAGGGCTTCAACACGCCCGCCGCCATGAAGCTGGGCGAGATCAAGGTGACGCTCGACCCCGCCCGCACCACCAAGGACGTCATCGCCATCAAGGAAATCCTGATCATGAAGCCCGAAGTGACCTACGAAATCGCCTCGGGCGGGTCCAACTTCGACGTGTTGCAGAAAAACGCCCAAGCCTACGCCCAAAGGATGGGCGCGGGCGGCGGCGCGAAGAAAGAGGGAAAAGCGGGCGAAGGCCCCAAGCTGATCATCGACAATCTTTACATCCGGGACGGCAAGGTCGGCGTCAGTCATGCCCTGTTGAAAGGCAAGGAAATGTCGGCGCCATTGCCCAACATCCACCTGAAGGACATCGGCAAGGAGAAAAAGGGCGCAAGCCCGGCCGAGGTCGCGGACAAGATCATGGCCTCGGTCACCAAGGGCGCGCAAAGCGCCGTCGGCACCTTGAACCTCGACAAGGTTCTGGGCGATGCCGCCGGCGTCGCCCAGGGCGCGGTCAAGGGCGCGGCCGAGGGTGCGACCAAGGCCGCCGGCGAGGCCGCGCAAGGCGCCACCAAGGCCCTCGAAGGGGCCGCCGGCGCCGCCGAAGGCACGGTCAAAAAGCTGTTCGGCAAATAAGACCGGCGCAACGGCCTGGAAAAAACGCGGGGCGGGAGATCATCTCCCGCCCCGCGTCGCGTTCAGAACCCAAGTCGCCGATCAGGCGACGTGGTTTTGCTGTTGGCCGTTGCGATTGCCGTTGCGATTACCGTTGCGGCCGCCGCGGCGGCCTTGGCCTTGGCCTTGACGATGGCCGTGCCCCCGGTTCGGACCAGACCCGTGTCTTCGGCCTTGATCGCGTTCGCTCCGTTCGTGGCTTTCGTTGGCCGCGCCGGGCTGGGCCGCCACCCGCCCCGCCACCGGCAGGGTGCGGCGGATCAGTTTCTCGATGTCGCGCAGAAACGCGCGCTCGGATCCGTCGCAGAAGGAAATGGCCGCGCCCTCGGCGCCGGCGCGCGCGGTGCGGCCGATGCGGTGGACGTAGCTTTCCGGAACGTTGGGCAGGTCGAAGTTGATGACGTGGCTGATCCCGTCGACGTCGATGCCGCGCGCGGCGATATCGGTCGCGACCAGAACCCGCACTTGGCCGGTGCGGAAGCCGTCGAGCGCCCGTTGGCGGGCGCCTTGCGACTTGTTGCCGTGGATGGCGTCGGACGAGACGCCCGCCTTTTCCAGATGCTCGGCGACCTTATTGGCGCCGTGCTTGGTGCGGGTGAAGACGATGACGCGATTCAGCGCCGCCTCCGCCAGCAGATAGGTCAGCAGGCCGCGCTTGGCCGCCGTTTCGACCATATAGACCTTCTGGTCGATGCGTTCGACCGCGACGGTCTTGGGCGTTACCTCGACGCGGGCCGGATCGCGCAGCAGATCGCCGGCGAGCTTGGACACATCGTTGGGCATGGTCGCCGAAAAGAGCAGCGACTGGCGGTCCTTGGGCAGCGCGGCGACGATACGCCGCACATCGCGGATAAAGCCCATGTCGAGCATGCGGTCGGCCTCGTCGAGCACCAGGAACGATACCCGGTCGAGGCGAACGTGACGCTGGTTAAACAGGTCGAGCAAGCGGCCCGGCGTCGCGATCAGGATATCGACACCGGCGGCCAAGGCTTTCACCTGAGGTCCCTGGCCGACGCCGCCGAGAATGACGGTGTGACGAAGGTTGAGGTTCTTGCCGTAGGCCTGAACCCGTTCGCCGATCTGGATGGCGAGTTCGCGGGTCGGCGCCAGGATCAGCGCGCGCAAGACGCGCGGACCCTTGGCGACGGGCATATCCGCCGCCAGCCGCTGCAGGATCGGCAGCACGAAGGCCGCCGTCTTGCCGGTGCCGGTCTGGGCGATGC
>CAYIQU010000226.1:0-3942 GCA_964365645.1 uncultured Hyphomicrobiales bacterium
CGGGGGGTGTTCTTTAGCCCCCATGCGAAGCCCTTCCGCGAATGGCCGGACCGTCCGTCCACGGGAAGATTCGGCTGCGTGAGAGCCTCGGTCTATCAAATAATAAGATCAATAGAATTTACAAAAGACCCGGCCCGGAGCTTTATCTCCAGGCAGGAGGACTGATCCTCAGTCGCAGGAGCTTGAACGGTCCGTTAAGGCCGATCCGCGGCAAGGAACAGCGAAGGGAGGCGCATATCGAAAATCACGGCGGATTCCGCCGGGGTTTTCCTTCTCTTGACCCCTCCACGGCTTTAGTCGGCCCGGGTTTGCGCCCCGGTAGTTGGCGGCGCGTTCAATGCGTCGAGCGGCGAACGGGTATGAGGTCCCGCAGGGGTGCGGGTTTCCGCGGCACAAAGGCAACACATATGGAGGAGGCACGACCATGAGCACGTCCAATCTCATCAATCCGGCCGAAAAAAGCGGCCCCCCCGATCCGGCACGGCGGCGAATGCTGCTCGGCGCGGCGGCTGCGGGTGGCGCGCTGGCGGCCGGCGCGGCGGGCCTTTCGTCATCGGCCAAGGCCGCGGCGCTCCCGGTTTCCGAATCGGCCAAGGGCATGGGCCGACCGATCGACCCCGAGGCTTACGGCCTGCCATCCAAGTTCGAAAGCCACGTCAAGCGTCGGCGCACCGACGTTCTGGTCAACAAGCAGAACTTCTCCGATTGGAGCATGACGCCGATTCAGCACCAGTACGGCATCATGACCCCGAACGGGTTGATCTTCGAGCGCCACCACGCCGGCACGCCGGATATCGATCCCAAGACCCACAAGCTCGTCATCCATGGCATGGTGAAGCGTCCGATCGAGTTCAGCATGGACGACATCATGCGCTATCCGTCGGTGTCGAAGTTTCATTTCCATGAATGTTCGGGCAACGGCCTGACCGACTGGACGACGGCGCGGTCCAAGACCGTGCAGCAGACTCACGGTCTTCTGTCGTGCTCCCAATGGACCGGCGTTCCGCTTTCCTGGCTGCTCGACGAGGCGGGCCTTCAGGACGGCGCCAAGTGGATCGCGTTCGAGGGCGCCGACGGCTCGTCCCATACCCGTAGCGTCCCGATCGACAAGGCAATGGCCGACACATTGATCGTCTATGGCTCGGGCGGCGAAATGCTGCGGCCCGAAAACGGCTATCCCCTGCGGGCGTTCGTTCCCGGCTGGGAAGGCAACGTTTCGGTCAAGTGGCTGCGCCGGATCAAGGTTTCCGACCAACCCTGGCACTTCCGCAGCGAGACGGCGCGTTACACCGATCCGATGCCGGGAGGCAAATGGCGCCAGTTCAGCTTCATGATGGAATGCAAATCCGTCATCACCGCGCCTTCGGGCGGGATGAAGCTGAATGGGCCCGGACACTACGAAATCCAGGGCTTCGCCTGGTCCGGCAACGGCACCATCAAGGCCGTGGACGTGACCTTGAATGGCGGCAAGAGTTGGCAGCCGGCCACCCTGGAAGGGCCGGTTCTGGACAAGTGCTTGACCCGCTTCCGCTACCGCTGGAAGTGGGACGGCAAGCCGGCGAAAATCGCCAGCCGGGCCGTGGACAGCACCGGCTACGTGCAGCCGACGGTCGCCGAGATCGCCAAGGCACGCGCACTGGTCGGTTTCGTCCAACACCACAACGGGATTTTCCCGTGGTCCATCGATACCAACGGGGAGGTCAAAAATGCGATCGTTTAAGGTTCTCCTGTCTCTTGCCGCCGCGGTTGCCGTCGTCGCCAGCGCGCTGGCCGTCGAGGCGCAATCGTCGCGCAAAAAGCTGCCCTACGGTTTCGGCAAGCCGATCGCCGAGGAGGAGTTGGCCGCCTGGAACATCGATATCCGCGCGCCGGACGGCAAAGGCCTGCCAGCGGGCAAGGGTTCGGTGTCGGAAGGCAAGGCCGTTTATGCGGCCAAGTGCGTTGCCTGCCACGGCGATGACGCCAAGGGCGGCGCGCAGTATGGCTCGATGGTCGGCGGCATCGGCTCGTTCACGACCAACGCGCGGGTAGTGACGCCGGGAAGCATGTATCCCTACGCGCCGATCCTGTTCGACTACATTCGCCGCGCCATGCCGATGGATGCGCCGAAAAGCCTGAACAACAACGAGGTCTACGCCCTGTCGGCGTACATCTTGAACCTGAACGGCCTGGTGAAGGAAGACGCCGTGATGGATGCCAAGACCCTCACCGCGGTGCAGATGCCCAACCGCGACGGGTTCATCGTCGACGACCGGCCCGACACCAAGGCCACCCGTTGCATGAAGGATTGTATGTAACCGCGATCTCGCGGCTACCCTATCCCCCGGCGGGCACTCATACCTGCCGGGGGTTTTCTTTAAGGGGGTGCCCCATGGGCAATATGGGCAAAGAACATCCGGTCCTTTCGGACGAGGACGTTCAGCGGCGGCTTTCCGCGGAGCTTCCCCGCTGGTCCCTTGCGGGCGGCTGCCTTGAGCGCGTCTATCGTACCAGCGGCTGGCGGGCGAGCCTGATGGTCGCGAACACCATCGGTCACCTTGCCGAGGCCGCCTGGCACCACCCAGAAATGCATCTCAGCTATTACGCGACGACGGTCAGGCTCAAGACCCGTAAAAAGACCATCGGCATCACCGCGCGCGATTTCACCCTGGCCAAAAAGATCGAGGATGTCGTTTTCTGGCAGCCGGCCAAGGACGACAGCCCCCTGCGCGGCATCCCCGAACACAAACCCCAGTATAAATACTTGGATTACGGCGATCCGCCGCCCGAAGACTAGATTCGCATCCGGGCTATTCGGCTGCGGGTATACGACCCTTCCAGGACAGACCGATCCCGACCAGGACGACCGCTATGCCGACAGATTGCGGCAGGCCCAAGGGCTCAGCCAACAGGGCCCAGGCAAACAGAGACGCCATGACGGGCTGGCTTAAAAGACTCACCGCTGAAAACGACGCCGGAAGGTGCGCCAGGGCATAAACGATCAACCCGCTTCCGACGATTTGTCCGATAAAAGCCAGCGCGGCAAGAAGCACCCAGCCGCCCGGGTAAGCCGGAATGGCCGGTTCGCCCATCAGCATTGTCGCGCCGAGCAATATCGGCGCCGCGGCGATACACGTCCACGTCATCACCGCGGAGCTATCATAACGGCTGCGCAAGCGCGCGACGGTCAGGATATAGGCGGCATAAAAAACGCCGCTCAGGATGCCAAGCCCATCCCCCAGCAGCCGCTCCGGACCCAGACTGGCGCTTTGGCTCATCAGGATGCCGGCGCCAGCCACAGCCGTCGCCAGGCCGGCAAGAAATACACCCGTGAAGCGTTCGCCGAAGATCGCCCACGCCCCGAGCACGACAAAAACCGGCTGAAAGTTAAGAAACAAGATCGCATTGGCAACCGACGTCAACATGATCGACCAGTGTAAGCAAATAAGATCGAGGGCGAATAACACCCCGGCGATGGCCAGCATGAAATAATCGCGTCGCGATCCGGCGTGCGCGCGCTGAACGAGAGGACTCCCTGACAACGCGGTCCACGCCCACATCATCGGAATGGCCAGGGCCATGCGATGAAAAGCGGTCGCGGTCGGGGGAAGCTCGCTCCAGCGGACCAAGATGGGAGCAAAAGCCGTCGCCGCGGCCCCGACCAGAAGGGCGCCAAGCGCAGCCTGCTCGATCCCTGCCCTGACGACTGATGGGTGCTTGTTGGCCATAAGCCAACAAACTACCGGTTGTTGATCGTTCTGTCTCTGGCCTTGGTATGAATTGACCTGATGGGGTGGGTATGGCTTGCCGCACAAGCAGCCCTCGACCATTCCCTAATCGACTACCGCTCCGGCATCACCCCGGGACGAATTGTGGAAATAGCCCGCGAGGAAGCGAGAGAAATCTATCTAGAGTCTGATTCATGGGGGTTGAATCGATAGGGGATTCCCAAAGCGGCTGATT
>CAYIQU010000227.1:0-3942 GCA_964365645.1 uncultured Hyphomicrobiales bacterium
GCCTCGGGAGTCCTGGCGGTGACACCGCCTGCGCGAGATCCTGGCCGCGCGTGGGCGTTTGGCAGCTGCGGCACCGGCGCAAGCGCGCTGACTACGTCCTACCGGTGGTTCCCCCAGCTGTCCCAGTGCGTGATTGCCGTCTTGTGCGGTAAAGACGCGGAAACCGCATGTCGTAGCAAATCGTCATGCCCAGGCATCCCCACGGCAGATCGGCCGTGACCGCTCGGTCGCCCGGCCGATAGGTGCGGGATTCCTGGTAACGCTCGCCCTCACCCAGATCGACATCGAACATGTGGATTTTATCGTAGCGCGCGACAATGTCGCCCGCAGGCCCGATCAAAAACGAGCGGTTGACGCAACGCCGGGCGTCGTCCTCGGCGCGCCCCGGTAGGGGCGCATCATTTAAAGCGCGCGGGGATTCGCCCGCGCGCAGCGCCAAGGACCCGGCCAGCAGCCACGCGCCGGTCTCGCGGGCGAGATCGCGGAACGCCGCCAGCGTCGGATCGTCGGCTTCCGCGCGCGCCTTCGCCAGCAAAAGGTCCCGCTTCGGCTCCAGCATGTTGACGATCTCGGGAACGAGAATGAACTCGCCGCCCAAATCGCGGGCGCGGCGGATCAGGTCCGACACGGCGGAAATGTTGGTTTCGGGCTCGCGCGTCGAATTGGTCTGGATGCAGGCCACCGTGAAGGCCCGGCCTGTCAAAGGATCGCCCGTCATCGCGCTCACCCGATCACGCCGCGCGGCCCAAAAGCGCGTCGAGCGCGCCCTTGGATTCGAGATCGTACAGGTCGTCGCAGCCGCCGATCCCTTTGCCGTCGATGAAAATCTGCGGCACGGTGCGCGCGCCGGGCGCGCGGGTCGTCATCTCGTCGCGCCGGCCGGGCTCGGCGTCGACCGCGTATTCGACGAAGGCGACGTTCTTTTTCTTCAACAGCGCCTTGGCCCGATAACAATAGGGACACAGCGCGGTGGTGTAGATTTCGACTTTGGCCATGATCGCGTCCTTGGGGTTCGTCCCTTGATATAACCCGGCGGCGGCGGGCGGAGAAGACCCTATCGCCCGGTCGCACGCCGCGCCAACGGGCGGCGGCGGCCTTGACAAAACCTCCTTCTGTAACCATTATGGTGACGGTTGGGAAAGGACAAACCGGATTTCAAGATGGCGATCAAGAAAATCCGTCACGCGGGCTTGCGTGATCTCTACGACCATGAATCGACTCGACGGATAGACAAGCGGTTTCAGTCCAAACTCAAGCAGATGCTGGACATGCTCGACGCGGCGACCGGCCCCCAGGACTTGCGGGGCGTTTCGGGATTCCATCCCCTCAAGGGGGATCGGGCGGGCGAATACGCGATGATCGTGACCCGAAACTATCGCTTAACCTTTCGCTTCGAGAATCGGGATGCTACCGATGTCGACCTCGAAGACTATCACTGAACCTTAACCCCAGCAGCGGGTGATTGAATTATGTCGATCCGAAAGCGGTGCCCCACGCATCCTGGGGTGATCCTAAAGACCTATTATCTGGAGCCCCGGAAGATTTCCGTTTCGGCCTTCGCCGAGGCGACGGGACTGACCCGGAAGCACATCAGTTATATCGTCAATGGCCGCGCGGGCGTGACGGCGGAAACGGCTGTCCGTTTCGCGGGCGTCTTGGGAACGTCGCCGGAATATTGGCTTAATCTGCAAACGGCTTACGATCTCTATCAGGCGATCCGCGCCGTCGGAAAGAGCCGGAAGCGCGCGATCCACAAGGGCGCTTTTGCCTCCGCCAATTCCTGATTCCTAGCCCTCACTCCGCCCGCACGACGCGAGCGAGCGTGAGCACGTCCACGGCCGCCGCGCCGGCGGCGAGCAAAGCCTTGGCGCAGGCGTTCGCCGTCGCGCCGGTGGTCAGCACGTCGTCGACCAGCAAAACGCGCTTGCCCACGAGCGCGTCCCGGCGCGCGGGCGGCACGGCGAACGCGCCCGCGAGATTGCGTTGCCGGGCCGAGCGCCCGAGCTTGCCTTGCGAGGGCGTGCGCCGGCGGCGAACCAGGGCGGCGGTCGAAACGGGAATGCCGGCCAAGCGACCCACCTCGTGGGCGAGCAAGGCCGCCTGGTTGAACCGGCGGGTGAACAGCCGCGTCCAATGAAGCGGCACCGGCACGATTAGTTGCGCTCCGGGTAGTTGCGCTCCGGGTAATTGGCCCCCCGCCAGCAGGTCGGCCCCGGCGCGCATCAGCCACAGGGCGAAGGCGGGCGCGGCGTCGGTGCGGTCGCCGTGCTTGAAGGCCAAGATCAGGCCCCGGCTGGCCTCGTCGTAGACGAACGCCGCGCGGGCACGGGCGAACGGCGGCGCGACGCGCGCGCATTCGCCGCACACGGCGCCGGGGCCGGGATCGGCCTCGAAGGGCAGGCCGCAGGATTCGCACACCGGGGCGGCGAGGAACCGCGTTTTCCGCCAACACGCGGGGCACAGGGCCGCGCGGCCCTCGACGCCCGCGCCGCAGCCGAAGCACAGCGGCGGCAACAGGACGTCCAGCCCCGCCCGCCAGGCCCGGCCGAGCCAGCGCCCGGGGGTTCCGCGCCCATTACCGCTCAATGGGTCGCCGTTCAAGAAGGCGTCGTCCTGTGTCATAAATAAAGAATGTCGGAAACCCCCATCGTCTTCAACCGCCGCGCGGTGCGCCGCAACCGCGACCGGGCCGCGCCGGGCCTGGACCGGCACGATTATCTGCTGGCCGAGACGGCCGAGCGGCTCTTGGACCGCCTCGACGACGTGAAGCGGGATTTCCCGACCGCCCTCGATCTCGGCTGCCGCAACGGGACGCTGGCCGCCCGGCTGGGCCAGGACCGGCGAAAGCGCGGCGGCGTGCGAACCCTGATCCAGTGCGACCTGTCCGAAAAGATGGCCCGCGCCGCCCGCGCGGGCGAATCCCCGCGCGACCCGAAAGAAGCCGCCACCCTGGCCGCCCCCACCCTGGCCGCCGACGAGGAAGCGCTGCCCTTCGCCGAGGGGACCTTCGATCTGGTGCTGAGTTCGCTGGCGCTGCATTGGGTCAACGACCTGCCGGGAACGCTGGTGCAAATCCGCCGCGCCCTGAAGCCCGACGGGCTGTTCCTGGCCGCGCTGTTCGGCGGCGAGACGCTGAAAGAGCTGCGCGGCGCGCTGACCGAGGCCGATCTCGCCACCTCGGGCGGCGCATCCCCCCGCGTTTCGCCGTTTGCCCAGGTGCGCGATCTCGGCCAACTGCTGCAACGGGCCGGGTTCGCGCTGCCCGTCGTCGACGCCGACACCGTCACCGTCGCCTACGCCGATCCCGCCCATTTGCTGGCCGATCTGCGCGGCATGGGCGAGGCCAACGCCACGGCCGCGCGGCGCAAGTCCTTTTCCCGCCGCGCCCTGTTCGCCGCCGCGCTTCGGAACTACCCACGCGCCGCCGCCCTGGAGGGCCGCGTGCCGGCCACGTTCCAGATCGTCTACCTGACCGCCTGGGCGCCGCACGAAACCCAACCGAAGCCCTTGCGTCCGGGCAGCGCGAAAGCCAGTCTCGCCGCCGCGCTCAATGACAAGGACAAGACATGAAATTTCCGACTCCCCTGATCGAGGGAACGCTCATCAAGCGCTACAAGCGTTTTCTCGCCGACGTGCGGCTGGCCGACGGCGCGGTGGTCGTCGCCCATTGCGCCAACTCGGGCTCGATGCTGAGCGTCGATACGGCCGGCGCCGACGTCTGGCTGTCGGAATCCACCAACCCCGAACGCAAGCTGCGCTACACCTGGGAAATGATCCGCATCGGCAAGACCCTGGTCGGCATCAACACCCAGCACCCCAACCGGCTGGTGACTGAGGCGATCCTGGCCGGAACCATCGGCGAACTGACCGGCTATGCAACCTTGCGCCGCGAGGTGCGCTACGGCAAGAACTCGCGCATCGACATTCTGCTCGAAGACCCCA
>CAYIQU010000228.1:0-3929 GCA_964365645.1 uncultured Hyphomicrobiales bacterium
CGATCTCAAGAACCGGCTCGATTCCGATCGCCGCTGTTTCGCCTTCTTCCACCCGCGCATGCCGAACGAGCCGCTGATCTTCGTCGAGGTCGCCCTGACCGACGGCATGGCGGACAACGTCGGCGCGTTGCTCGACGAAAGCGCGCCGCTGCAAGACTCGACCGACGCCGACACGGCGATTTTTTATTCCATCTCCAACGCCCAGAAAGGCCTGGCCGGAATCAGCTTCGGCGGATTTCTCATCAAGCGGGTGGTCGACAGCTTGACCGCCGAGTTCAAGGGACTGAAGACTTTCGCCACCCTTTCGCCGGCGCCGGGATTCACGGCCTGGTTGGAGTCCGCGTTGGCGGGCGAGGCGGGAGCTACCCTGAGCGCCGCCGACGCCGACGCCTTCGCGAGCCTGGACCTGTCGCCGGCCGATCCGGCGCGTTTCGTGGCGGGGTTGCGCTCGGGCGACTGGGCGAAGTCCGCCCAGGCCGAAACCCTGAAGGAGCCCCTGTTCAGGCTCGCCGCCCGCTATCTCGCCCGGGAAAAGGCCGGCGAGAAGGGGGAGGCCATGCGCGCGCTGGACCCCGTGGCCCACTTTCATCTGACCAACGGCGCCCGGCTGGAGCGTCTCAATTGGCTGGCCGATGCCTCGCCCCGGGGATTCCGCCAGTCGGCCGGAATCATGGTCAACTACCTCTACCGCCTGGCGGACATCGAGGAAAACCACGAAGCCTACAGCGATCGGGGCGAAGTCCGGGTTTCCCCGGCGGTCCGGGGACTTCTCAAGGCCTGAACCCGGCCTCCGGCCCGAACGCGGGGGCCGCGTTGACAGCCTGGGGGGATGGTGTAAAAGTCGCGCCCCCGCGCGGATTTGCCGAAATTAACGCCGCCTTTGTCCCCGCTTGTGGGGGCGCGCGAGCGAGGCGCCAAGGGCTTAGCCGCGGGCGTGGTGGAACTGGTAGACACGCGGGATTTAGGTTCCCGTGACGCAAGTCGTGGGGGTTCAAGTCCCTCCGCCCGCACCAGCCAGCCCCGGCGTAGGAAACCAGCAAAGGATCAGGGTCGAGCGATGCAGCTTCAAGTTCAGGAAACCAAATCGGAAGGCCTCCGGCGCGAATTCAAGATTGCCGTTCCGGCCAAGGAAATCGAGGCCCGGATCGGCGATCGGCTGGGCGACATCGCCCGCACCGCCCATTTGCCGGGATTCCGTCCCGGCAAGGCGCCTCTCGCCGTTCTCAAGAAAAAGTACGGCGAGGCGGTGCGCGGCGAGGTGCTGGAGCGCGCCCTCAACGACACCACCCGCCAGGCGATGGCCGACCGCGGCCTGCGCCCCGCGACCCAACCCAGCGTCGAAGTCCTCGCCTTCGGCGAAGGCAAGGACCTGGAATACACGTTGGCTCTCGACGTCATGCCCGAGATCAAGCCGATGGACTTTTCCGCCCTGTCGCTCGAGCGCCTGGTGGTACCGGTCGACGAGGACAAGGTGACCGAAACCCTGAAGCGCATCGCCGAAAGCCGCAAGGCGACCAAGCCGGCGCCGGCGTCCCACGCCGCGGCCAAGGGCGACGTGGTGGTGGTCGACTTCGTCGGTCGCGTCGACGGCACGGAATTCCCCGGCGGCAAGGCCGACGGTTATTCGCTCGAGCTCGGCTCGGGCAGCTTCATTCCCGGATTCGAGGACCAGTTGATCGGCGCCAAGGCCGGCGCCGAAGTCGCGGTCAAGGTCGCGTTCCCGAAGGATTACGGCGCGGCCGAACTCGCCGGCAAGGACGCCGAATTCGCCGTGACGGTGAAGGACGTGCAAATCGCCGAGGCGGCCGCCGTCGACGACGTCCTGGCCAAGGCGGTCGGCATGACCGATCTCGAAACCTTGAAATCCCGCATTCGGGAAGAACAGGGGCGCGAGCACAAGGAACTGTCGCGCCTGCGCCTGAAGCGCACGCTGCTCGACGCGCTGCACGAAGCCCACGATTTCGAGGTTCCCGATACCCTGGTCGAGAACGAATTCCAGGCGATCTGGTCCCAGTTCGAGGACCAGCGCAAGCGCGAAGCCGAAGGGAAGGGCGGCGACGCCGTCGCTCAGACCGAGGCGGAGAAGAGCAAAACCGACGACGAACACAAGGAAGACTTCCGCGCCATCGCCGAACGCCGGGTACGGCTTGGCCTGTTGCTCGCCGAAATCGGCCGGATCAACAACATCCAGGTCGCCCAGGACGACATCAATCGCGCGCTCACCCAGCAGGCGCAGCGTTTCCCGGGGCAAGAACAGGCGGTGATCGAGTACTTCCGCAAGTCGCCCGAGGCGATGCAGAGTCTCGTCGGCCCGATCCTCGAGGAAAAGGTCGTGGATTTCATTATCGAGTTGGCCAAGATCAAGGACAAGACCGTCACCCTCGATGCGTTGCTCAAAACCGACGATGACGACGACACCGCCGCGGACAAGGCGAAGAAAAAGTCCGCCGCGAAGAAAAAGGCCTCCACCTAAACAATCGAGCCGGCGCCGGCGATCCGGGCGCCGAACGAGAAAGGCAAGCAGTCAATGGGCAATCCGGTCGAAGCGCA
Organism: uncultured Hyphomicrobiales bacterium; assembly: GCA_964365645.1. Taxonomy (GTDB): domain Bacteria; phylum Pseudomonadota; class Alphaproteobacteria; order Rhodospirillales; family 2-12-FULL-67-15; genus 2-12-FULL-67-15. Next base: position 2,551 of record CAYIQU010000228.1, read on the forward strand.
GATGAATTATCTCGTCCCGATGGTGGTCGAAAGCACCAACCGGGGCGAGCGGGCCTACGACATCTATTCGCGTCTTTTGAAGGAGCGAATCATCTTTTTGACCGGCGGCGTCGACGACGGCGTCTCCAGCCTGATCTGCGCGCAGCTTCTGTATCTCGAGTCCGAAAACCCGGGCAAGGATATTTCCTTCTACATCAACTCGCCGGGCGGGGTGGTGACTTCGGGCCTCGCCATCTACGACACGATGCGCTACATCCGCTGCGATGTCTCGACGGTGTGTATCGGCCAAGCGGCGTCCATGGGCTCGCTGCTGTTGTGCGCCGGAACCAAGGGCAAGCGTTATGCCCTTCCCAATGCCCGCATCATGATCCACCAGCCCTCGGGCGGCGTTCAGGGCCAGGCGGCGGACATCGAAATCCAGGCCCGCGAGATTCTCGCGCTGCGCGACCGGCTGAACGGAATCTATGCGTTCCACACCGGCAAGCCGATCGGCGAGATCGAGGTGGCCATGGACCGCGACCGCTACATGACTCCCGATGAATCCCGCCAGTTCGGGCTGATCGACGAGGTCGTCGCCGAGCGGCCCTCGACCCCGGGCAAGGGCGAAGACGCGGCCAAGACCTGATGGCGAATCCGGGTGCTTTTTGAACGTAGGGGAAAATACCCGATTCTCTATTCTTAGCCTTGTTTTAAGAAATATGGCCCCAATTTAGGCGCAAAGGGCCGGTTGGCGATTGCCCGTACCCATGATCGCGTGGTCATGATCGGGCGCATTTTTCGGCATTGTGCCGGCCCGCCGGCAGGCGGTAAACTTGTCCTTCGGACAGTCCGGGACAAGATAACCGCCCGAGAATCGAGCGGGGAAAATCATGAGCAAAGCCGGAAGCGGCGATTCCAAGAACACCCTCTACTGCTCCTTCTGCGGAAAGAGCCAGCACGAGGTTCGCAAGCTTATCGCGGGACCCACGGTCTTCATTTGCGATGAGTGCGTCGAATTGTGCATGGACATCATCCGGGAAGAGCACAAGACCGGCTTGGTCAAGTCCGGCGACGGCATTCCGACGCCCCGCGAAATCTGCAAGGTTCTGGACGATTACGTCATCGGCCAGGATTACGCCAAGCGGGTCCTCTCGGTCGCGGTCCACAACCACTACAAGCGCTTGAACCACGGCAGCAAGACCAACGACGTCGAGTTGGCGAAATCCAACATCCTGCTCGTCGGCCCGACCGGCAGCGGCAAGACTCTGCTCGCCCAGACCCTGGCGCGCATTCTCGACGTGCCGTTCACCATGGCCGACGCGACGACGCTGACCGAAGCCGGCTACGTCGGCGAGGACGTGGAAAACATCATTCTCAAGCTGTTGCAGTCCGCCGACTAC
>CAYIQU010000229.1:0-3916 GCA_964365645.1 uncultured Hyphomicrobiales bacterium
GGGAGAGGGAGACCCGTGAAAATCTCTGGGAGCCAATCTGTCACGGATCGAGCGGATCGGCTGTGACGACGGTCACTCCCCTTGAAAATCGCCTTTTCCCGCCATTGGAGCGGCTTTCAGCCGACCTTCCTCTCCCAAAGGGCAAAGAAAGAGGGGCCGGCTTTTCGGCCGCCCCCCCCCGGAGGTTCATAGAAAAAGGGGGCCGGCTTTTCGGCCGGCCCCCGAGTCTGCTCTTGAGGGAAGGGCGGAATGGAACATTCCGTCCTGAATTACAAGATTGCACTGTTTAGGCCTAGGCGCTGTGACCGTCGTCACAGGGGAAAACCTGTAACATAAATTAGTTTAACGATTTAATATAACTAATTGATTCATAAAGACTAATCCTGAACGGGAGTTCCGTCTTTCCGCCCGCCGGCCCCTTGGCCGCCGCTCTCGGCCGCCGAGACCCATTGATGAACGGCGGTGGCCTTGCGCTTTTTGTTGGCGACCCACTCCATGAACACGTCGTAGATCGGGCCGTTCTTGCGCGGGCGCAGGTCCCGAATGCCGGCGGCCAGATTGTCGGCGATGTGAACCTGCTGCAAAAGCCAGTCCACCAGTTCGACCTCGGGAACCTCGGCCCGGGCATGGTCGAGAACTTTGTGCCATTGGTGGGCGCGGGGCAGCGATTCCGAGACCCGGAACGGGTTGTCGTGAAAATGCTTGTGGATCAGGCGCCACTTGCGGTGCTGCAATTCGACCTGGGCGGAATAGGGCGCGTCGGCGTCGAGCGCCTTTTCCTCGGCCAGGATCGCCTCGATCTCGGCGACGATTCCCTTGCCCGGCCTCGTGGTTTTTCCCGCCCGCATGGCTTTATCTTCCCTGTACGTCACTTAGGAAAGAACGGGTCCGCCGTCCAGGGGGGAGGCGGAAGAGATTACCCCTTGCCGCCGGCGGCCTTGAGCGCGTCCTCGACGGCGGCGGACATCTTGAAAACGGTATCGAGGCGCGCCATGCGCAACACGCGCAACACCGAGTCGCCCGCCGCGGCGAGGGTGAAGGTGCGCCCCCGCTTGCTCGCCCGTTGGAAGGCTTCGAGCAGGCTGGCGACGCCCGAACTGTCGATGCCGGTCACGCCGGACAGGTCCACGACCACCGTCGGGCTTTCGTTGACCAGGGCCAAAAGACGCTCGCGCACGTCGCCCGAGACATGCAAATCGATGTCGCCTTCAAGGGCGGCGACGACGGCGCCATCGCGATGCGTGACGTCGATCTGGGCCTTGGCCGGTGCGCCGATCATGGATGATTTTCCCTTCTTTCGTCCGCGCATTATGTCCCGAACGGGATGGAACGCAAAGAGGGGGCCGGCGGAAAGGCCGGAAAACCGGTCTCCAATGGGACATTTCCGCGTGTTAAGATTTCGGTGGCCCCGCGCCTTGGAGCCCACGCCTTGGAGAACGAATCCCATGCCCCAAACCTTGGTCTACGTCACCGCCGGTTCCCGGGACGAAGCCCTCAAGATCGCCCGCGTCGCGGTCGAGGAACGGCTCGCCGCCTGCGCCAACGTTCTATCGCCCATCACGTCGATCTATTGGTGGGAGGGCAAGGTCCAAGAAGAGGGCGAGGTCTCGTTCATCCTCAAGACCCGCGCCGATCTGGTCCCGGCGCTGACCGCGCGCATCAGGGCGCTGCACAGCTATACCTGCCCGTGCGTGGTGGCGCTGCCCATTAGCGCCGGCAACCCCGACTTCCTCGCCTGGATCGACGCCGAGACGCTCAAGGGCTAGACCCTTCGCGCGATTACAGCCATCGACGCACCCGACGGGCATACGAAACATATTCGTCCCCAAAAAGAGCCTTTAACGCGCGCTCTTCGGCGGCAATTTGAAAGCGATTCATATAGGCGACGAACCCTATCGGAACCAGAATCAAAGCAACGGCGTTTGCAAGATACAGGGACCACCCGATAAGGAGCGCGAGAAATCCAAGATACATTGGATTCCGGGAAATTCCGTAGATACCGGCTGTGATCAGCACCGACGCTTGATCGGGTTTAGTCGGGTTCATGGTTGTTCCTACCCGTCGAAACGATATGACCCCCGTGCCGCAGGTTATCGCGCCACAAATCGCCCACACGAGAGAAACGAATATTCGGCCGGGAAATTCGAATGCAAGCCCCGGCAGAAACTTGGCAATAGCCCATGCCAAGACCGCCATCGCGAGCGTTAATAGGAGTGGCGGAATCCTCGGTTTCAAAGAAATCTTTTCTTGCGGTTAACGGCCATTTCTAGCGCGACGGCGGCGGCAGCAGAACGGTCGCGGTCGCGGTCGCGGCGATGCCTTCGCCCCGGCCGGTGAAGCCCAAGCCCTCGGTGGTCGTCGCCTTGACGGACACCCGCGACGGCTCCAGGCCCAAGATCGCGGCGACGCGCTCGATCATGGCTCGCCGGTGCGGGCCGACCTTCGGCCGCTCGCAGATCACGGTCACGTCCACGTGCACGATGCGCCCTTGGGCGGCGGCGACGAGCGCGCCCGCGTGTTTCAAGAAAATATCCGACGGCGCGCCGCGCCATTTGGCGTCCGACGGCGGAAAATGGTGCCCGATGTCGCCTTCGCCCAGCGCGCCCAGGATGGCGTCGGTGAGCGCGTGCAAGGCGACGTCGGCGTCGGAATGGCCTTCCAGCCCCGCGTCGTGGGGAACTTTCACGCCGCAGAGCGTGACGTGATCGCCGGGGCCGAAGCGGTGCACGTCGAAGCCCGAGCCGACGCGCGGCTCCAGCGCGGCGCCGAGCTTTTGTTCGGCGCGCAGCCAGTCATCCGACGTCGTCAATTTCATGTTGTCCTCGCTGCCCTCGACCACGGCGACGGCCATGCCCGCCATTTCGGCCAGTTGGGCGTCGTCGGTGGCCTCGGTTTTCGCCAGGCGGCGATGCGCCGCCAGAATGTCGTCGAAACGGAACCCTTGCGGCGTCTGCGCCCGCCACAGGCCGGCGCGCGGCACCGTTTCCGAAATGCGCGCGGTCTTGTCGGCGCGCTTCAAGGTATCGGTGACGGCCAGCGCCGGGATCGCGCCCGGCGTCTTGTCCAGGGCATCGAGAACCCGCGAAATCAACTCGGCGTCCACCAGCGGCCTAGCGGCGTCGTGGATCAGGACGGTCTTGGGTTTCAGCTCCACGAGACTTTCCAGGCCCAACAACACCGATTGCTGGCGCGTCGCGCCGCCGGCGACGAAGGGCAGGGGCTTCAGTCCCGCGCACGCCCGCTCGAACAAGTCCCGATGGTCGGGATTGATGACGGGACACACCGCCTCGACCCGGGGATGATCGAGGAACGCCGCCAGCGAGCGGCGAATCACCGCTTGGCCGGCCAGCGGCAGGTATTGCTTGGGGATAACGCCCCCGAAGCGCACGCCTTGGCCCGCGCCCACCACTAACGCCACACATCCACCCATCCCGTCACGCTCCTCTGGTCGCCGCCGTTCGCCGGGCGGGCATCATAGAAGCGCCGAGCCGCGAGCGAAACGGCGGACTTTCCGCCCCCGGTTCCAAAGCCGGCCTCAATTCCGCGCGGGCTTCAGGACGCGGGTAAAGAACGCGACGGCCCGCCCGCGGGAATCCTCGGCGATGGCCGGATCCGGGTTGAACCGCACCAATCCGCCCCGGCCGCCGAAGGCATACCGATCGCTTATCGTGAACGGTTCGCTTTTCCGCGTATCCCATCCATGAGTGGCGTCGGGATAGAACTGCAACGCCATGTGGCTGCGGGTCGATTCGGGAAGAGCGTCGAGAAATTTTTTGCAGGCGTCGGAGGAAGTCTCGTAATCGTCTTGGCCGCCGGCGAACAGCAAGACAGGCGCGCCGGTAAGCGTCCCATAATCGCGCGCGTTCATGAAAACCCAGCATGAAGGATAGAACGGCGCGTGCGCGGCAAAGCGCGG
>CAYIQU010000230.1:0-3911 GCA_964365645.1 uncultured Hyphomicrobiales bacterium
CGGCCCGCCGGCCGACGCCGCCCGAGCGCTTGGGCGAGATCGACCTCGGCCACGGCTTCGGCAAGGTCTCGGTGCTCGACCTGGTGGGATACTACCTGGAGAACCCGCCGGTCGCCGCCGCCGGCGCGCCCGCCAAGGCGCGCCGTTTCGGAGGATGCTGATGCGCGGCCTCGCGACCGTTTCGATCGCTCTTGCGCTGTTCGTCCGGGCGGCGCCGGCGACGGCCGACGATTCCTTTTCCTATATCGATTCGCCGGCGTCCCTGCCGGACGCGAACGTCGCCATCGTCGACACCCGTCCCGGCGAGGCCTGTCGAGAGCGCAGCCTCAAGGGAGCGCGCTGCCTGTCCCCCGCCGACTTCCTGGGGCCGCATCGCCGTTTGGCCGCCGTCCCCGACATCTTGTGGGTGTTGGGAACCGCCGGGCTGACGGGCGAGGAAACGGTGCTGGTGGTGGGCGACGAGCCGACCGCGCGCGATTTCGTCGCCGGCCTGCTCCATCTGAGCGGACAGCGCCAAGTGGCGGTGCTGCGCGCGCGCTTCAGTCGGGGCGTTGGCCTGCCGCCCGACTCGTTGGGTCGGGGAACGACGCGCGGCATGGTTCGGGAAAAGATATTCCAGGCCCCGGCGCGCGACGATCTATGGGTGCTGCGCGACGAATTGGCGGCGCGCCTGACAAAAACGCCGACCGTCTTGCTCGACGGACGCGGCGAAAGCGAGTTCTGGGGCGAGACCGTGCGCGCGGCGCGCGGCGGACGGCTGCCCGGCGCCGAAAGCACGCCCGTCGCCACGGTGCGCGCGGCCCTGGGACGCGGAGAGCGGCCGGCGCTGCCGGTCGGCGATCCGGTCGTTTATGCCCACGACGCGGTCGACGGGATCGCCTTCTTCGCCCTGCTGCGCGCCGGCGCCGGCGTTCCGGCGCAAGTCTATCCCGGCGGCTGGGCGGAATGGGCGGCGGACGGCAGCCTCGCCGCCGATGGCGTCACCCATCCCGACCGCGCCGGTTCGCCGGCCGCCGGCCTGGCGACGATGGTTTCCTCGCCGGGCGCGCCCGCGTGGCTGCTTGTTCTCGCCGGCGTCCTTGTCGGCGTCGCCCTCGCCGCCGGCGGGTTCTATTTCGGCCGGCGCGGCGGGAGAGCGGCCTGATGGAAGTGCTGTTGCACGTGACCACGCCCGAGAGCGCGCCGGTCGGCGCCGCGCTGGCCCGGGCCTGCGCGCGCGCCGGCATCGCCTGGGGCTGCTTCCTGACCAACGACGGGGTGCGGGCGCTCGCCGACCCGGCGTTCGTCGCGGCCCTGCGCCCGGCCGCGCGGGTCGCCGCCTGCGAATACTCCTGGCATCAGCACATGGGAAATAATATCGCCTGCCCGGTGGAACTGAGCAGCCAGACCATCAACAGCACGCTCATGGGCGAGGCCCGGCGCGTGGTCAGTTTGTAGGGCAAGGGGACGATGGACACCAAAAGCATCCTGGTATTGGGGCGGCGCGATCACACCGAGGCCATGCGGGTGGCGGCCGGCCTGACCATCTTCGGCCACAAGGTGCGGCTGGTCTTCATGACCGGGCCCGTCGCGGAAACCCAAGAGAACGCCGCCCAGGCGGAACTGTTGGAACTGTCCAACATCGCCCCCGAGACCACGGTCGAGGCCATGGCCGATCAACTGCCCCTGCTCGAGCCGGCGGCGCTCGCCGCGGCCATGGCCGAGGCCGACCGGATCGTGAGCATCTGATGCGCCTGCTGGTGTTGAACATGGGTTTGTTTCCCGACCGCGAGACGATGGAAGCGGCGGTGCGGCGGCTGAACGCCGGCAACGATGTCCGCCGGATGGCGCCGGCCGCCGGAGCGAGCGACGACGAATGGGATGGGGTCTTGGCGGAAATCCGCGCCGCCGATTCGGTCCTTACCTTGTAAGCAGGAAGGAAACGGCAACGGGCGTCGCGGCGCCCATAAAAGGAGGTCACGGAGATGAGAAAACTATTCGTACTGACGATGCTGGCCGTGCTGGTCGGCCTGACGGGCCGGTCCTGGGCGGCCGAACCCCTGGTCGACGTCAACTGGGTCAAGGCCAATATCGGCAAGCCGGGGATCGTCTTCCTCGACCTGCGCGGCGCCAAGGCCGACTATCTGCGCGCTCATGTCCCGGGGGCCATCTACACCGACTACGCCAAGGACGGCTGGCGCGTGAAGGACAAGAACGGCACGCCGGCCATGCTGCCCGAGACGGCGGCGGTGGAAAAGCTGATCGGCGGCCTGGGGATCGACAACAAGACCCACGCCGTTCTCATGCCCATGGGCGGCAACTCCCTCGACGTGGGCGTCGCCACCCGAGTCTACTGGACCTTCAAGGTCATGGGGCATGACAACGTCTCCATCCTCGACGGCGGCTGGCTGGCCTACGCCGTGGTCGACGAGAAGACCAAGCAGCCGGTTAATCCGGTCGCGAACGGCGACACCGCGCCCAAGGCCAAGACCTTCAAGGCCAGCGTGCGGGCCGACATGATCCCCTCCAAGGAGGACGTCAAGAAAGCGCTCGCCGCCAAGACGCTGCTCGTCGACAACCGGCCGAGCGACTACTATCTCGGCGTCACCCAGCATCCGCAAACCAAGCGGCCCGGCACCATTCCCGGAGCCAAGAACCTGCCCGAGGCGTGGATCACCAAGGACAACCACGGCACGTTCCGCGACAAGGCGGGGCTTGAGAAGCTGTACGCGGCGGCCGGCGTGCCGACCAGCGGCGAGCAGGTCAACTTCTGCAACACCGGCCACTGGGCGAGCCTCGGCTGGTTCGCCTCGTCCGAGATTCTCGGCAACAAGAAGGCCAAGATGTACGACGGCTCGATGGTCGAATGGGCCAACGATCCGAACGTCCCCATCGAGGCCAAGATCAGCGTTGGCAAGTAGGGCCAAGCACCGAGGCGCGGCTTTCCTGGCCGGGTTGGCGCTGGCGGCGGCGGTTTCCGCCGCCGCCGGCGCCGCACCGGAATCCGAGCGGCGCCTGGGGGCGGAAACGGCGATCCTGCTGGGCGACGCGCGGCGATTGGCCGAGCCCGCGCCCGAACCGCAACGAGCGGGCCTCGTCGCCCGCATCCGCGGCGGCCTTTCGGGCCTGCCGTTGCTGGTGCGTCAAGCCCGCGAATCGAACCCCGCTCTCCCGCCTCTCGCATCCGGCAGCTTGGCCGACATCCGCAAGGCGCTCGCCGAGGGCAACCTGCAAGACGCCATCGCGGAGCTGGCGGCGTTGAGCCGGGCCTATCCCTTCGATACGTCCGGCATTCTGCCGGCCGACGCGACGCCGGAACGTTTGCGCCTCGGGCGATCCATCCATCAAGAGACCTGCGCCGGCTGTCACGACCGGCCCGACGAGCACGCGGCCCTGCCGGCGCACGACTTGTTTCGGTGGGCGCGCGCCCTGCCGGAGATGGAGTTCGCCGCGCGTCTTTACGCCGGGGTACGGGGCGACGCGCTGACGGCGCTCGCCAATCCGCTCGGGGCGGCGGAAATCGCCGCCCTCATCATCTATTACCGGGAAGGCGGACGGGATTGACTCTTTTCGAGCGGGCGATCGCTCGGCCATATTGACGCGGGCCTATTTGCGTTCCGCTCCCCATTCGAGTGGGGTCATGGCGGAAAAGACAGTTGACCCTTGTTGGTATACCACTAAAACTGCACGGCCATGAACGCCGTTCCGCCCGTTTCCCCCGTCCCCGCTCCCGCGCCCCAGTCCGCCGGCGCGCCTTGGCTTTTGGAAGTGGAAGACCTGCACGTCCATTTCGTCACCTCGCGCGGCGTCGTGCGCGCGGTCGAGGGACTCTCTTATAAGGTCCGCCCCGGCGAGATGGTGGCGCTGGTGGGCGAATCCGGCTGCGGCAAGTCGGTGTCCGCGCTGGCGGTGATGCGCCTGTTGGCCAAGCC
>CAYIQU010000231.1:0-3905 GCA_964365645.1 uncultured Hyphomicrobiales bacterium
TGCCATGGGTACGCCCTTCCGATCGTTATGGTCTTCAGTGGTAGTCCACGATCTCAACGTTGTGCGCGTCGCTATCTTGCCACGAGAAGCAGATGCGCCACTGGTCGTTGATCCGGATGCTCATCTGCCCGGCCCTATTTCCTCTCAAGGCTTCGAGCCGATTGCCGGGTGGATTACGCAAGTCCTCCATGGTCCGCGCCGCATCCAATTGGCGCAGCTTGCGCAAGGCTCGGTCTTGAATATCGGTCGGAAACTTCCGGCTCGACCGGCCCTGCCAGATACGTTCGGTCTCCTTGCACCTGAAGGAAACGATCATCCAGCCGCCTCCATGATAAATGATACATGATACGTATCAAGAGTCAATCGCACCCGCATTAATCCGATTGGTTTCGCCATGTCGCTCATGCTCCAAAGTGTACCACCGAGGTGGACCACTGGAGAGCGGTAGGGCACTGCGATATAATGATTATTTGGTTTGCCAACCACTTAGGAGAAAAGTGGTGGAGCCGAGCGGGATCGAACCGCTGACCTCCTCATTGCGAACGAGGCGCTCTCCCAACTGAGCTACGGCCCCGGAACCCGGGCGCCGGAAAAGCTTTCCGGCCTTGGGACGCTTATCGCCGGCACGCGAGGCGCGCGGCCGGCGAAGCGGGCGCATAATGAGCAGCCGCCCGGCGCCCTGTCAAGAAACCCCGGATATTTCCCGGCGCCGGGGCTTTTTCGTGTTACCATCGGCCCGGTTTCGCGTCCCGGTTGCCGTCTCCAGCGCCGTCTGGTCCTGACCCCGTTTCGAACCCCATGAACCGCGACCAAGACCGGCCCGACCTCGACGCCTTCCCCTCCGTTCTTCTCGCCCTTTGCCTGGCCTACTACGGGATTTTCTTCGTCCTCAGCGCGGCTTTCCAGCACAAGGCGCTGTGGCCCCTGGACGTGCCGACCGAACCTTACGGGTACGTCGGAAATCCTCTCGACTTCGGCGTCTTCATTCTGCTGGGGGCGGGGGTCGGCGCCTTGGTTCTCGGCTACTTTCTCGGCGTCGGCGCCGCCCGCCTGGGCCGTCGTCATGGGGCCCGGTTGCGCCCGGCCGGATTGCCGCGCCCACCGACGGACCGGCATTCGTTCGGCGAGGCCTTGTTCGCGCTGTGCGTCCTGGCGCTGGCCGCCATCGCCGCCTTCGAGCTGCTGGCGATCCGCGTTCCGGTATTCCATCAAGCCCTCAATGGGGCGCTGTTCTTTTCCGTCGCCGTCGTCCGCCGCGGGCAAATCGTCGAGTCCGCGCCGAGGATATGGCGCCACGCCGGATACGGGGCGGTGCTGTTCCTTCTCGCGGCGCTGGCCTCCAAGCAGCAATGGACCGCCCTGTTTCTGGTCGTTTGTTTTCTCGCCTTGATCGAGGCTCTTCACCATCGGCGCGGGTGGCTCGCTTGGGGGGCGCTGCTGATGCTCGCCGCCGCCGTCTATCCGGCGAAGCGAACGCCCCTTCCGGCCGAGATCTTGAGAATATGCCTGAGTCCCGCCGAGGTCGGACCGACCCTCTCCAGCCGATACGCCGTCACCGTCCTGGCCCAATGCAAGACCAACGCCGAGCGGCGCGATCTGATCGTCGCCGTGGCCGCCTGGTCGCGCGACCAGGTGCTGCGCCGGATTTCCACCGTTCGCCTGCTGGACCGGGCCTTGAGCGAGACGCCCGCCCGGGTGCCTTTTTTCGCCGGCGAAACCCTGCGGCCCCTTTTGTACGTGGCGGTCCCCCGCATCCTCTGGCCCGACAAGCCGCGCGAGGATATCGGCAACCGCATCGGCCACGCCTATCGAGTTCTGCTGCCCGACGATAGGGCGACCTCGATCAATCTTCCCTGGATCGTCGAGTTTTACATCAACTTCGGCGTCAAGGGCGTCGTCCTCGGCCTGGGCCTGGCCGGATTCGCGTTGGGCGGGCTGGCCTGGCTCGGAACCGTCGGCGCCCGATCGGCGGTTTCGCCGCTGTTGACCGTCGGCATCCTGTTCCCGCTCGCCTATCAGGACAGCAATATTTCCCTGATGGTCGGCAACGCGTTGCACGGCGTCGTCGGGACGGGCGGCCTGATCGCGCTTGCCTGGTTCGCGGGCCGGTATTTGGACAAATCCGCCCTGCGGCCGCACCCGCCCTGACCCCGGCCTTGCGCCACGCGCCGGAAAGACTCTACTCTGACCAAGCCCGCCTTAAGCGCGGGAGAGACAAGGGATTTACGCCGACCATGGACGTTATCATTCCGCCGCTGATCGCGCTGATCGCCACCGTCATCGAGCTTTACATCTGGATCGTGATCGCCGGCGTCGCCGCCAGCTGGCTGGTCCATTTCCGGGTGATCAACACCTCGAATCGCTTCGTCTATCTGGTGCTGGAATTGACGCATCGGGCGACCGAGCCGGCGTTGCGGCCGATCCGGCGGATTTTGCCCGATTTGGGCGGCATCGACCTTTCGCCGGTGGCGTTGATCCTGATTCTCTATTTCCTCAAGGACATTCTGGTTCGTCTGCTTGCCAAGCTCATTTGAGCCGTCGCCGTTCACCCCGACGCCCCAGGGCGTGCGGGTGCGGGTGCGCCTGACGCCGAAGGCGTCCGCCGACCGGATCGACGGGGTACGGGCCGACGCCGCGGGCGGGGTCGCCCTGAAGGTCGCCGTCACCGCCGTGCCCGAGGATGGCCGGGCCAACGCCGCCTTGATCGCGCTGCTGGCCAAGGCCTGGCGGGTGCCGAAAACCGCGATCACCCTCGTCGCCGGGGCCGGCAACCGCAACAAAACCCTGTTGGTCGCGGGCGACCCCCAAGGGTTGTTGCCGATTCTGCTCGGCGCGCTGGAAAGCCCCCGCCGGGGATGATAGAAGGCCGGCCCATGGCGACCGACCTTTCCCACATCCGCAACTTCTCGATCGTCGCGCACATCGACCACGGCAAGTCGACGCTGGCCGACCGGTTGATCCAGCTGTGCGGCGGCCTCAGCACGCGCGAGATGCGCGACCAAGTGCTCGATTCCATGGACATCGAGCGCGAGCGCGGCATCACCATCAAAGCCCAGACCGTGCGCCTGTCCTACACCGCCAAGGACGGCAAGACCTACCAATTGAACCTGATGGACACCCCCGGGCACGTCGATTTCGCCTACGAAGTCAGCCGCTCGCTGGCCGCGTGCGAGGGCGCTCTCCTGGTGGTGGACGCGACCCAGGGCGTCGAGGCCCAGACGCTGGCCAACGCCTATCTCGCCATCAACAGCAACCTGGAAATCGTTCCGGTCCTCAACAAGGTCGACCTGCCCGCCGCCGATCCCGAAAAAATGCGCCAGCAGATCGAGGACGTGGTCGGGCTCGATGCCTCGGAAGCGGTTCTCATTTCCGCCAAGACCGGGCTCGGCGTCGACCAAGTGCTGGAGGCGATCGTCACCCGCCTGCCGCCGCCCACCGGCGAGCGCGACGCCATCTTGCGCGCGCTGCTGGTCGATTCCTGGTACGACTCCTATCTCGGCGTGATGATCCTGGTCCGCGTGCGCGACGGCGTGCTGCGCCGGGGCATGAAGATCCGCCTGATGGCTTCGGGCGCCGCCTATCAAGTCGAACAGGTCGGCGTCTTCACGCCCAAGGCGGTGAAGGTCGACGAACTCGGCCACGGCGAAGTCGGCTACATCACCGCCGCCATCAAGACGGTGGCCGATACCCAGGTCGGCGACACCATCACGGACGACCGCAACCCCTGCCCCGAGCCGTTGCCCGGCTTCAAGCCCTCGGTGCCGGTGGTGTTCTGCGGCCTTTATCCGTCGGATGCCGACAACTTCGAGGACTTGCGCGATTCATTGCAGAAGCTGCGCCTGAACGACGCCAGTTTCCATTTCGAAACCGAATCCTCGGCCGCGCTCGGCTTCGGCTTTCGCTGC
>CAYIQU010000232.1:0-3897 GCA_964365645.1 uncultured Hyphomicrobiales bacterium
GCCATGAAACATGCAGGTCATGTGCTTGGGGTTTCCGGACGGCTGCCCTTCCATGAAAGAGCCGGATGGGCGGCGCTCGATCATCATGCCGCGATGCGGGCAGACGTTGAGAAACGCGCGGATCTTGTTGTCCGGCCCGCGCACGACGATCACGGGCTCGCGCGCGATGGTGACGGTTCGGAAATCGTAAGGCTGTGACAGCTCGGATTCGTGGCAGACCGGCAACCACACCTTGCGCCAGATTTTTTCCAGTTCTTCCTCGAAAATTCCATTGTCCGAATAGATACGGCTGTCGACGAACTCGTCCATGCGGAGCGAGTTGGGGGGCGTGTTCCACTGCGCGGCGGTTCTGGATGGCATCCTATCCTCCTGTATCTGTCGGCCTAGGGTGGCTGCGAAGCGGGAGCCCCCTCAATCCCATTGTCTCGACTCATTCGGCGCGTTCGCGCCGGTAGTTCCCCCAAACCTCTGGCGCGCGACGGGCGGGCGAGCATGGGAAAACGGACGCGATCTTACGCCATGTAGGCCATTTGTAAAATCTATCAAATTTATTAGTTAATAGGTTGCATCAATCAATGCCAATAAGAGCGGTCATTGGCATAACCTATCAATTAATATAAATCTAGAGCTTTACAAATCATCAGGATTGTTCTGCCATAGGGATAGTTTAAGTGAGCCTTTGGCTTCACACGGTCGGCGGTCTACGGGGAAAGATTTTCAAAAATAAAATCCCCAACACAGGGAGGAAGTGCATATCGGGTTGCGAATTCAAGGGGTGCCTTTGCCGGGTGCCCGTTGTGATCGCCGTTTCAAGCCTGATCCAGGAAATTTCGGTCTTTTGCTGCGCTTCGGGGGTATGCGCGTTTGCGCCCGTTGCGGGTTCAGATCGCCAGCGTCGCGAATAACGAAGAAAAGTAGCGCGTAAAACAGGGTAAGCCACAAGCAAAACAAGGGAGACTCCAAATGTTGAAATTGAAGAATACGGTTATATGGGCGGCAACGCTCGGGTTAAGCCTCGCGGCCGCGGCGCCCGCCTTGGCGAAGGTGGACTTCGGTAAACCGGGCGAGCCAGTCAAGCTGATTGTCGGATACCAGCCCTATTACACCCAGTCATGGTCCGGCGTCGTGATGAACGGCAAGAAGTTCTGGGAGCAGCGCTTGCCGAAGGGGTCGACGGTCGAGTTCCAAATCGGCCTCCAGGGCGCAATTATTGTCAACGCCATGACTGGCGAAAAACAGCACATGGGCTATGTCGGCGATATGCCCGGAATCGTCGCGACCTTCCGTTACATTAAAGAGCGGGGCGGCACGGACATCCGGATTATCGGTTCGCTCGGCACATCGAAACAACAGTGCAACATCTTCTTCGTTCGCAATGACGCGCCTCAATTCAAGGACGGCACCGAAGCGGTGAAGTGGATGAACGGCAAGGTCGTATCCTCGCCGCATGGCAGTTGCACGGACCGTTTTGCCCGGCTCGCCTTCCAAAAAGCCGGGATCAAGCCGGAAAAGTACCTCAACCAGAACATCGAGGTGATTACCACCAACTTCCGCGCCGGCAAGCTGGATGCGGCGGTGATCTGGGAGCCAACGGCCTCAAAACTCCAGATCGAAGGGATTGCTCGGCGCGCCGCCAGCGGTGAGGATTTCAATGCCCTCGACGGTGGATTTCTGATCGTCCTCAACGACCTGATCCAGCAACGGCCGGATATCATCCGCGCTTGGATGGAAGCGGAACTGGACGCGCAACTTTACCTGCTCGATCCCAAGAACGCGGGTGAAGTGGCGAAAATGGCCGAAAAACAGACTGAAAAGATCTCGCGGAAGGTTCTTTGGACATCGCTTTATGGCGAATACCCCAAGGCCATTGGCGGCGGCGAGGTGAAAAATCAGCTTGATTTCGTCGTCAATGATCGCGTTCGTTCGCTGCTCAATGATGCAACCGCGTTCCTCTATAGCCTGGATAACAAGCCGGCGGCGGCGGATAAAGTTCGGCCCGAGGCGGTGATGGATCAGGTTGCGCGTGACGTTCTGAAGGCGCGTGGACTCAATAGCCCGCTTGGCGTCGTCAAGGCGCAGCCTCTCTCGGCGTTCAAGGAGTAGCTCGCGCAATCCAAGGGCTCACGGCCCCGGGAGGGTTTTTCCGGGGCCGTGTCTTGATCCGGATTGCCGCGCGAAGCGATGCCCAAAAATTCTTCGAGCCCGTAAGGCTGATGTCTTCTGTCCAGTTCATCGTCGGACACGATAAAAACAAGACCAAACGAAAAAAAGAAAAAAGAAGAAAGAACAAGGAGCTGTCTATATCCATGAACGGAAATCAAAGTACAGGCATTATGGCTTTAAAAGGCGGGGCTGCCGTCAGGCAGGTGGCGCCGACGGGAGTGGCGCTTTATCTCCACACCCTGAAAAAGAGGCTCCGCACACCTAGCCCCTATCTGACGTTTGTTGGCATCGGCGGCTGGTTGCTGCTTTATTGGTTGTTCTGCGAGGTCTGGAATCTTCCCCGCTTCGAGAAGATGCCGGGTCCCGTCGCCGTGATCAACGACTGGTTCGCGATCCACCCCTTTCAGGGGATCTCGATTTTCACCGAAGCCTACTACATCCACATCTGGGTGAGCGTCCGGCGGATTCTGATTGCTTTCACCATCGCCACGGTCATCGGCGTGCCGCTCGGCCTCCTCATGGGCTGGTCGCGGCGAATCAAGGACTATACTTTTCCCATCCTTGAAACCCTTCGCCCGATTCCGATTTTGGCGTGGGTACCCCTCGCCATTCTCATGTTCAAGGGTTACGAAACGCCGGTTATCTTTCTCGCCACGCTTGCATCCCTGTTCGTCACGGTTCTCAACACTTTGCTCGGCGCCGAATCGATCGATGAGGCCTATTTCCGTGCGGCAGGGTGCTTGGGATCGAAGCCTGCTCAAATTTTCTGGTATATCGTGGTGCCCGGATCGCTGCCCTATGTGTTTACCGGCCTGCAAATCAGCATGGGCGTTGCCTGGTTCTCTCTGGTCGCCGCTGAAATGGTCTCGGGCGATTACGGCCTTGGCTACCTGATCTTGTCGTCCTATGTGAACAGCGTGACGGTACCGATGGTCATTGGAATGTTGACCCTTGGGTTCGTCGGCTGGTTTACGTCGGCGCTGATTCGCATGGTCGGCAATCAGTTGATGCAGTGGCGCATACGGGCGCTCGCGCTGGAGGGACGATGATGTCGCAACAGTCTCACTCCCCTGGCGCGAGGCAAAACAAGGGCGCCATCAGCATCCGAAACGTCACAAAGGTATACGATCCCGACGGGGTCAACGTGATGGCAATGGACAATTGCTCTCTCGAAATCGCATCGGGCGAGATTTGCATGATCGTCGGCCCGTCGGGTTGCGGCAAGACGACTTTGCTGAACGCCATCGCTGGATTCCATTCCATAACGAGCGGAACTATCCACCTCGACGGCGAGTTGCTTTGCGGCCCCAATAAGCCAAAGGCGGATCAGAGCGCGGACCGTATTGTCGTTTTCCAGAACGGCGCCTTGTTTCCCTGGATGACGATCGAAGACAACGTCGCTTATGGTCCCGTGATCCAGGGGCGGCTGAAACGCCCAGAGGCCAGGGAAAAGGCCCGCCACATGCTGGCCGAAGCCGGACTGGACGATATCGGCGACAAGCATCCGGGTGAAATATCTTCGAGCATGGCTCGGCGGGCCGAAATCGTGCGTGCGCTGATCAACGACCCCAAAGTTTTGTTGCTGGACGAACCCTACCGGGCGATGGACGCGCTGACCAAGTCGATCATGCATGAGGCGCTGCTCGAAATGTATGACCGAACCAAGGTAACGATCTTTTTTATTACCCACGATCTTGAGGAAGCGATCTTTCTCGGTCACCGCGTGGATGTCAT
>CAYIQU010000233.1:0-3893 GCA_964365645.1 uncultured Hyphomicrobiales bacterium
AGC
The DNA here is from genome assembly GCA_964365645.1 of uncultured Hyphomicrobiales bacterium. Lineage (GTDB taxonomy): Bacteria > Pseudomonadota > Alphaproteobacteria > Rhodospirillales > 2-12-FULL-67-15 > 2-12-FULL-67-15. The sequence goes on from CAYIQU010000233.1 coordinate 4, forward strand.
TGCTGCAAATGTCGAATCTCGAGCTGGCCGACTACGTCGCCCAGGAACTGGAACGCAACCCGCTGCTCGAACCCGAGGAAGCCGAGCGCGGCGGCCTCGAATCCGCGCCCGGCGCCGGCGCGACGGAAGGGGGCGGCGAAGGCGGCGCGACGGAAGGGGGCGGCGAAACGACGGATAGGGCCGAAGCCACCGACCGGGTTGCGTCGGATGACGGCGTGCCCGGGGCGGCGGCCGAATCCATCGACGCCGCGGACGATCGCGACTGGACCGGCGCCAACGACGGCCCCGGCGGCGGCAACGAACCCAGCCTTCCCTCTTTAAGCGGCGCGGGCGGCGGCGGCCGCGGCTTCGACGACGACTTGTCCGACGCGGCCGAAACGTTGACCCGCGCCGAAACGCTGCGCGACCACCTGCTCGCCCAACTGGGACTCGAAGCCCCCGATCCCCAGGACCGCCTGATCGGCGCGCACCTGATCGACATGATCGACGAGGCGGGTTACATCGCCGGCGATCCGGTTCAAGGCCTGGCGCAGATCGCGGAACGGCTCGGCTGCGAATCCGAGCGAGTCGAAGCGGTTCTCGCGCGCCTGCAACAATTCGACCCGCCCGGCGTCTTCGCCCGCTCGCTGGCTGAATGCCTGGCGATACAACTCAAGGAGAAGGATCGGTTCGATCCGGCGATGCAAACGCTGCTCGATCACCTCGACCTGCTCGCCCGGCGCGACTTCGTCCAGTTGAGCCGCCTGTGCGGCGTCGACGCCGAGGATATCGCCGAAATGGTCGGGGAAATCCGCGCGTTGGACCCCAAGCCCGGGCTGGCCTTCGACTTCGCCCCGGCGACGCCGGTGATCCCCGACGTTCTGATGCGGTCGCAGCCGGGCGGCGGCTGGATCGTGGAACTCAACCCCGACACCCTGCCGCGGGTTCTGGTCAACAACGCCTATCATGTCCGCGTCAGCCGCTCGGCGCGAAGCAAGGAAGACCGCCATTACATCACCGAGCAGATGCAAAGCGCCAATTGGCTGGTGAAGTCGCTGCATCAGCGCGCGACCACGATCCTCAAAGTAGCGACGGAAATCGTCCGTCAGCAGGAAATGTTCTTCGTGCGCGGCGTCGCCCATCTGCGGCCGCTGGTGCTGCGCGACATCGCCACCGCCATCGAAATGCACGAAAGCACGGTCAGCCGCGTCACCTCCAACAAGTACATCGCCACCCCGCGCGGGATCTACGAACTGAAGTACTTCTTTTCCACCGCCCTGCCGTCATCGGGCGACGGCGAGTCCCATTCATCGGAATCGGTGCGCCATCGCATCCGCGCCCTGATCGACGCCGAGAACCGAAGCGCGGTTCTTTCCGACGACCAGATCGTCGACGTCCTCAAGATCGAAGGCATCGCCATCGCGCGACGCACCGTCGCCAAGTACCGCGAAGGATTGGGCATCGCGTCTTCGGTCCAGCGCCGCCGGGAGAAGGCCTGATCTCCAGGCTCCCCCGCTGGTTTTTGTCCACAGCCCCCGATGGGAGGGACCCGTGACAACCAGCAACTATCTGTAGGTCAATGGTTTTTTGGATATCTGGCGCTCTTGACACCGGCGCGGCCCGGACCTACCTTGCCGCCCTTCGCGGATCGGTCCCTTCAAGCCGCTTGGATACCACATCCCACGGAAACGAACCCGCCGAACCGATTCCCCTCCCTCATTCCAGCCCCGTTGTCTTGGCTCCAATATCGGACCACATCAAGACTTGGGGATACACAGGTAAACGGCACGAACCCATGGAAGTTCAGATCCACGGCAAGAACTTGGATGTCGGCGACGCCCTTCGCGGCCATGCCGAGACCACCCTCAAGGCCCACGTCGTCAAATACTTCAGCCGCGCCATCGACGCGCAGGCGACCTTCAGCCGCGCCGCGTACGGGTTCCGATCCGATATTTCGGTTCACCCGCGCCGCGGGCTTCTGGTCCAGGGCAGCGCCGAGGCCGGCGACGCCTATGCCGCCTTCGACGGCGCCTTGACGCGCATCGACAAGCAGTTGCGCCGCTACAAGCGCCGCCTCAACGATCGGCACAAGGACCGCGAAGATGAGGGCATCCTGAGCGCCCAGCAATACGTGATCGCGCCGGAAGACGAGATGGAGGCGGCGGAAGTCGAAGCGCCGCCGGTGATCGTCGCCGAAATGCCCCACGACATCGCCACCCTTTCGGTCGGCGAGGCGGTGATGCGCATGGACTTGGCCGATGCGCCGGTCATGATGTTCCGCAACAAAAAGAGCGGTACGTTCAACGTCGTCTATCGTCGCGACGACGGCAACATCGGCTGGATCGACCCCACCGCCGTCTGAATTCCCGGCAGCCCGGAGATCGCATGGACATCGCCGATATACTGACGCCCGACGCCGTTGTTCCCGCTCTGCGCGCGACGAGCAAGAAGCAAGCCCTTCAGGACCTTGCCCGGCGGGCCGAGGCGCTGACCGGGATCGACGAACGCGCCATCTTCGACGTGCTGATGGAACGCGAACGGCTCGGCACCACCGGCGTCGGCAACGGCATCGCCATTCCCCACGGCAAGCTGCCGAACATCCAGCGCCTGCGCGGACTGTTCGCCCGGCTTGAAAAGCCGATCGATTTCCAGTCGATCGACGATCAACCGGTGGATCTGATTTTCCTGCTGCTGGCGCCGGAAACCGCCGGCGCCGATCACCTCAAGGCGCTCGCCCGCGTCTCGCGCCTGCTGCGCGACAAGGCGACCTGCGAGAAGCTGCGCGGGACCAAGGACGCCGAGGCCCTTTACGCGCTGCTGACCGAATCGCGCGAAACCCGCGCCGCCTGATTTTACGCCCTTCTCAGTGCACGCTGACCAGTTCGATGTCGTTCTGGCGCAGACCGACGTCGGCCGCCGCGTGGCTGCCGGCCATGCCGATCGCCTCGCCGTTGGCGGCGTAGATGGCGAAGGCCTCGCCGCCGGGCGCGCCTTCGACCTTGCGCACGTAGGCGACGACGTTCAATCCCCACTGGGCCAGATCGGCGGCCGACATCCGGCGGGCGACGTCGGTGACGGGGGCGAGGGCCGTTTTATCGTTGTTTTCGTTCATGGCGGGTTTCTCCCGTTGGGGCTGATTTCCACATTGGCCGTCAGCCGTCGGCCTTGACGTCGATGGTGCCGGTCCGGCTCTTGTCGGCGGGCGCGGCGTTGATCTTGATGGTTTGCACCTGCGGTTCGGGCACGCGGCGCAGCACATCGACGTGCAGCAGCCCGCTTTCCAGCGAAGCGCCGACGATCTCGATTCCTTCCGCCAACACGAAAGCGCGCTGGAACTGGCGCGCGGCGATGCCCCGGTGCAAAAAGACGCGCTGGTCCTCGTCTGCGCCCTGGCGGCCGCGGATCACCAGTTGGTTGTCCTCGACCGTCACGGAGAGGTCATCCAGGGTAAAGCCGGCGACGGCGAGCGTGATGCGGATGCCGTTCTCGCCGGTTTGTTCGATGTTGTAGGGCGGATAGCCTTCGGCCGACGACTTGGCGGCGCGATCGAGCAGCCGCTCGAAGTGATCGAAGCCGAGCAGAAAAGGGCTGTTGAATCCGGCCAAACGGGACATGGAACCACTCCTCATCGTGAGCGAGCATTCGGAGCCGGAACCCGCTAAGGCGGCGTTCCAGCCGTGACTCTAATTTGGGTTTAATTAAGGGCGTGTCAATGGCGCCCGTTTTCCGGGCGCCGCCGAGCCGTCGGCGCAAGAAAATCGTTTACTTGCAGCCTATTATGCAAGCGCCCGGACGGCGCGGGCGAACCGGCGCGGACGGGCATGGAGGAAGGGAATGGTGGAGCCGAGCGGAATCGAACCGCCGACCTCATGCATGCCAATAAAGCGCTCTCCCAACTGAGCTACGGCCCC
>CAYIQU010000234.1:0-3865 GCA_964365645.1 uncultured Hyphomicrobiales bacterium
CTTTTGGTTTTTTCGGCGAGATAAATCAAGATCGCGCCGGATTCGAACAGCGCCAACGGCTTGCCGTCGGGACCGTCGCGATCGACGATCGCCGGAATGCGATTGTTGGGCGCGATTTTCAAGAACCAGGGCTGGAACTGCTCGTTCTTGTTGATGTCGATGGGATGGACGTCGTAGGCAAGCCCCAGTTCTTCCAGCATGATCGAGGCCTTGCGGCCGTTGGGCGTGCTCCAGGTGTAGAGATCGATCATCGTCGCTAAATCCTTTGTGTGACGCGGCCGCCGAAAAGATCAAACCGCCGCCCCGGAAAGATAGTCGAAATCGAGGGTGTTGGCGGCCACCGTGTCGTCCGGACCGTCCACCCCATGGGCAAGCGTGGCCAGTCGCCAGCGTTTGGCGCCTTCCACCCATTCCGCCAGCGTCGCCGCGCCGGGATCATGGAGAGGCACCGAAACGCCGTGAACGTTGGCGTTGGAAAGAACCTTGAAATCCCGCCACGCCGGCGACACCCGCACGAGATAAAGCGGCGAAAAAGCGTAAAGAATAATCGCCGCGTCGTCGATCAGCGTGAGGTTGGTCCCCGCCGGCAGCGCGCACATTTCCACCACCAGGCGATCTTCGAACACGTCCGCGTGACGCCGGCACAGATCGGTGAACGCGCTCGCCGGTTCCTTCAACACCAAGGCCAGCGCCGGGATCGGAACGATCAGCTTGCCCTTCTCGGTCCGGCCCGCGCCGTCCTTGGCAAAGGCCGCGGTTTCGGACAAGACCCGGCGCATAAATCCGATCAGAGCCATCTTGTCCGGCGGGCGCCCATCCGCGCCGTCGCCGGCAAATCCCGGCCCCGCCGCCAGGGTTCCGTCCCGGTGCCGGCGAACCACGGCCGCCGCGTGGCCGAAAAGACGACCATCGCGGCCGGAGCGGACTCGGTCGAACCGGATTCCCGATTCGCCCGGCGCCAATTCGGGGAGACCCGCGGGGATGGTCTCGGTTTCGGATCCGGTCATGAAATGTGCCTGCTTCCGGATGCCTTCTACCGTTCAATCGCGGTTTCAGCATCCGTTACTTTGCGTGCGGAAACAATAACCTAGCATACGATTCAATTACGCGGCCGGAGCCGGTCCAGGACCTTATGTGGCTTTTTGATCGCATCTGAATCTGCCTTGTTTCTTATTCATTGATTGTCAATCAGTTAACCTTGATTGCGATTGTCATTATCATTTTTCTTGCGACCGAACGCAAACCTCTATATCAACCCCACCCGCCCGTAGGACATTTGCCGGGCCACTTTCAAAACCAACCGTCGTCGCGTTGCCCATGGCCCCCGCCGTCGCAGCCCGATCGTTTGGGGGAATCGATCCTTGGATACGGGCGCCTTGAATCCTCTGCCGACCCTGTCCGACCTGCACCCCTACTGCCGGGCGTTGCTCGCGCGTTGGGAAGCCGCCCGCGGCGATCGTTTCGCGCCTTCGTGGCGCGCGCTCGATTTGATCCAGATCGCGCCCCCGGCGGCGCTGGCCCATTGCTCGATGGTCGAGCGGACCGAGGGCGAACCGGGATTCGTCTACCGCTTCTTCGGCACCTGGCACGCCATTCTTCACAATCACGACCTGACTGGGAAGCCCCTTACCGCCCTTCGCCCGGCCAACCACGCCCAGCGCCTCCAGGCCGAATACGCCGAGGTCGTCGCCCAGCGGCGGCCGCTCGCGTTCCGTTTCGACGTCCCGGTCCTGACCGGCACCCGTTCGCAACGCGAGGTCATCCGCCTGCCCCTGTCGAACAACGGAACCGACGTCGACGCCGTCGTCGCGACGGCCGTGTTTCTGGAAGGGGAAAAGGAAGCGCTCACCTATTTCCGCGCGCACCAGCGGAATAATTCTTAGAGCAATTTCTTCCGCAACAGCTCGTTGAGCATGGCCGGGTTGGCCTTGCCGCCGGTCGCCTTCATCACCTGGCCGACGAACCAGCCCAGCAGCTTGTCCTTGCCGGCGCGCACTTCGGCCGCCTTGTCGGCGTTGGCGGCGATGACCTGGTCGATGGCCGCCTCGATCGCGCCGGTATCGGTGATCTGCTTCAGGCCCTTCTCGGCGACGATATCGGCGGGATCGCGGCCGGTTTCGCCCATGATCTCGAACACGTCCTTGGCGATCCGGCCCGAGATGGTGTCGTCGGCGATCAAGTCCACCAGACGGCCCAGATGATCGGCGGAAATGGGACTGTCGCCGATGCTCAATCCCTTGGCGTTGAGCAGGCCGAACAGACTGCCGGTCACCCAGTTGGCCGCCAACTTGGCGTCGCGGCTGCCGCGCTTGGCTCCTTCGCCGCCGCGCGCCACGGTTTCGAAATAATCGGCCGTTTCGCGCTCGACCACCAGCACGCCCGCGTCGTAGGCGGAAAGGCCGTAATCGCGCATGAAGCGGTCTTTCTTTTCGTCGGGCAACTCGGGCAAGGTCGCGGCGATGGCGTCCACGTATTCGGGCGCCAGTTTCAGCGGCAGCAAATCGGGGTCGGGGAAATAGCGGTAATCGTGGGCGAATTCCTTCGCCCGCATGGGCCGGGTTTCGCCCTTGTGGGCGTCATACAGATGCGTTTCCTGGACGATCGCGCCGCCGTCCTCGTAGACCCGGACCTGGCGCTCGGCTTCATGCTCGATCGCCTGCATGACGAAGCGAACCGAGTTGACGTTCTTGACCTCGATCCGGGTGCGGTAATCCTCGCCCGGCTTGCGCACCGAGATATTGACGTCGCACCGCATGGAGCCTTCCTCCATGTTGCCGTCGCAGGTGCCGAGATAGCGCAGGATCGAGCGCAGCTTGCGCAAATACGCGCCCGCTTCCTCCGGGCTGCGCAAGTCGGGCTTGGAGACGATCTCCATCAACGCCACGCCGGAGCGGTTCAAGTCGATCAGCGACCGGCGCGGATCCTGGTCGTGCATCGATTTGCCGGCGTCCTGCTCGACGTGCAGCCGTTCGATGCCGATCGCGCGGGTCGCGCCGTCGGCGAGATCGAGGATAACGGTCCCCTCGCCCACCAGCGGATGCTTGTACTGGGAAATTTGATACCCCTGCGGCAGGTCGGCGTAGAAATAATTCTTCCGCTCGAACACCGACGTCAGGTTGATCTTGGCTTTCAGCCCCAGGCCGGTGCGCACCGCCTGTTCGATGCAGCGCTCGTTGAGCACCGGCAACATGCCGGGCATCGCGGCGTCGACCCGCGAGACCTGCGTGTTCGGCTCGGAGCCGAAGACGGTCGCCGCGCCGGAAAAAAGCTTGGACTCGGAAATCACCTGGGCATGGACCTCGAGGCCGATGACGACCTCCCACTCCCCCGTGTCGCCCTGGATGCGGTACGCCCCCATCAGCGCCTCCCCACCCGCGAGGGCCGGGTGTCGAAGGCCGCCGCGCGCTCGATCGCCGCGCCGGCGCGGATCACCGTTTCTTCGTCGAAGGCGCGGCCGATCACCTGAAGCCCCAGCGGCAGGCCGCCGGCGCTCAATCCCGCCGGCACCGACATCGCCGGCAGGCCGGCCAGGCTGGCGGGCACCGTGAAGACGTCGTTCAGGTACATGGCGATGGGATCGTCCATCTTTTCGCCGATGGCGAACGCGGGCGACGGCGCGGTCGGCGCGAGAATCACGTCCACTTGGCCGAACGCATCGGTGAAATCCCGGGCGATCAGGGCGCGCACCTGCTGCGCCTTCAAATAGTAGGCGTCGTAGTAGCCGGCGGACAGAACGTAGGTGCCGATCAAGATGCGCCGCCGCACCTCCGCGCCGAAGCCCTCGGCGCGGGTGTTCCGGTACATCTCGTCCAGCGTTTCGCCGGGAACGCGCAGGCCGTAACGCACGCCGTCGTAGCGGGCGAGG
>CAYIQU010000235.1:0-3861 GCA_964365645.1 uncultured Hyphomicrobiales bacterium
CTGGGATCGGTCTTGGCGTAGACCACCAGCACGTCGGCGTCGGGGCCGTTGGTGATCCACATCTTGGAGCCATTGAGAACGTAGCGGTCGCCTTTCTTGTCGGCGCGAAGGCGCATCCCGACCACGTCGGAACCGGCGTCCGGTTCGCTCATGGCGAGCGCGCCGACGTGCTCGCCGGAAATCAGCTTCGGCAGGTAACGGCTTCGCTGGGCCGGCGTGCCGTTACGGCGGATTTGATTGACGCAGAGATTGGAGTGCGCCCCATAGCTCAACCCCACCGAGGCCGAGGCGCGGCTGATTTCCTCCATCGCCACGACGTGCTCGACGTAGCCCATGCCGGCGCCGCCCTGTTCTTCCTCGACCGTGATCCCGAGCAGGCCGAGCGCGCCCAGCTTGCGCCAGAGATCGGCGGGAAATTCGTTATTTCGGTCGATGGCATCGGCGCGCGGCGCGATTTCGTCGGCGGCGAAGGCGCGCACCGAGCCGCGCAGCATGTCCGCCGACTCGCCCAGATCGAACCGCAGCGAAGGGTATTCGTTGGGGATCATTGTTTTTTCGTCCGTTGCCGTGTCTTTGGAGCCGGACCGTCGGGACGGCCCGCCATCCGGATCAGGGTTTGCAGGGCCGTGGCGCACATGACCTCGTGCCCGTTCTTGACGGCGAACACGTCGGCGCGGGTGACGGTCAGGGTTCGCCCCGACCGGATCACGTGGCCGCGCGCGCGCAATTCCCGGCCGTCGCCCGGCGCGATCAGGTTGAGCTTGAATTCCACCGTCAGCACGCTGTCGTCGTCGTCCATCAGCGAATAGGCGGCATAACCGCCGGCGACGTCGGCGATGGTCGCGATCGCCCCGCCGTGGAAATAGCCGTGCTGCTGGAGAAGCTCGGGCCGTCGCGGCAGGCGGATTTCGACGGTGCCGTGCCCGATGCGGACGAGTTTCGCCCCCAAATGGGCCATGAACCCCTGGCGGGCGAAGCTGCGCCGCACGGCCTTGATGCGGGGCGCGGGCGCTTTATCGACCGGCATCGCGATGCTCCTCGATCAGGACCCGTCCGCGCGCGACGGTTTCCGCCGGAAACGGGCACGCCCGGCGGGCCTCCTTGTCCAGATGCACCCCGGTCATGTCGGCGGTGGCGGCGACTTCGCCGCTTTCGCCGTTGACCATGATGTGTTCGAAGCGAATCACCCGTTCGCGGATTTCCAGAAGCCGCGTGCGCACCGTGATCACGTCGCCCGGCAGCAATTCGCGCTTGTAGGCGATGTTCTGCTGCACCGCCGCCATGCCGCGGTGCTGGGCGCGAAAATAGCTCGGCGTCAGGCCGATGAGGGTGAAGAAATTCCACGTCGCCTCGTCGAACTTGGCGACGTAGTGCGCGACGTTCATGTGCCCGACGTGGTCGCATTCGGCCGGGTAGACCGCGCCGCGATAGGTCAGGGGCAATTCGGTCAAGGCGGATCTCCCTGTGGCCGCGAGGGGCGTCGCGGGAAAGCCTACTTTACCTTTACGTAAACGTCAACTTCGACCCTCGCCCGGCCCGGCGTCAGGTCCCGACCACCAGCGTCGCCGTCAGCCGGCGCAGGGTGGCGATGACGCTGAGCGCCGTGTTCTTGCCGGTGCCGGGGTTTTCCTCGGTCGGCACGTTCTCGATGGTCATTTCGAAGCGGGTCGAGTCGGAGTCGACCCGGACCACGTGGGAATTGCGCTCGACGCCGGGGTCCGCCCAAACCTCGTAGCGGGTCCGGTCGACTCCGATCCCGGCCAGTCCCAGCGCCACCGCGATATTGACGTTGGCGGGGAACATGGCGGCGGCCGCGCGCACCGTGCCCTCGTAGAGCCTGAGCGGCTTTTCCAAATGATCGAGGTTGATCCCCTGCTCGACCACGAACTTGGCGGTGCGCAGGCTCTTGGGCGGTTTGCGGGTCTTCATGGTGACGGAATGGACCGTTCCCTCGGCGACGGCGCGCACCGCATCCAACCCCAGCAACGCCCCGGTCGGCACCACGATCCTTGCCCCGGTTTCCCGGGCCCGCTCGACCAGGTCCATGTGTTCCAGAAGCGTGGTGACGGAAAGGGGCATGAACAGCCGCCCTTTCTCGATCGCCGGACGGGCGACGTCGAGGAACAGTCCCGGCGGCGCGCATTCGACCACGACGTCGGCGACCTCGGCGAGGCCTTCCAGCGGCAGGACGGGAACCGGGCGGCGAAACCCGGCCATGTTGCGCTGGGCCTTAGCCGCGTCGCGGGCCGACACCGCCGCCAGTTCCAACCCCGGAATCCCCTTGTCCAACGCGCGCGCCACCACCAGGCCGACGGCGCCCAAACTGCCGATGGCGATACGGATCGGCGGCAACACCGAGCGAGCATCCATGATGAAAGGTCCTTGTCGTTGGTTCTTGGCCGCGCGACGGACCGGGATCGCTTATCCGGCGCGGGATTTCTTCTTGTCCTTTTCGGCGAGCATGGAGAGGGATCGCTCCTCGAACCCGTCCAGCTCCTTCAGCAAGGCGACGATATCCGTTCTTTGCCCTTCCAGAACTTTTTTCCGTTCGCGCAGTTTATCGATGAACAGGCGCAACTGCGCGACTTCGGTCGGATCGACGTCGTAAAGATCGAGGATGACAGCGATATCCTCCAGCGAAAGCCCCAGGCGCTTGCCGCGCATGATCAGCTTGAGCCGTACCCGATCGCGCGAACCGTACACGCGGCGCTGGCCGACGCGACGCGGCGCGATCAATCCCCGATCCTCGTAGAATCGGATGGTGCGCGTGGTGACGCCGAATTCCCGAGCCAACTCGGCGATGCCGAATGTGTCCGCCATCCCCCCACTTTACTTGACGTTAACGTAAAGGAAAAGGCGTCATCCCCGCCCGTCCCTCACCCCAAAAGAAACCGGGTGGCCAGGCCGAGGAAAACGAAGAAGCCGAGCACGTCCGTGGTCGTGGTCAAGAACGGTCCCGCGGCGATGGCCGGGTCGACGCCGAAGCGGGCCAGGGTGATCGGGATCGCGGTTCCGGCCAGGGCCGCCCAGAGCATATTGAAGATCATGGCGCTGCCCAGCACGATCCCCAAGGGCGCATTCCCGAACCAGAACGCGGCGAGCGTGCCGAGAAGAACGGCGAAGATCGCGCCGTTCAGGGCGCCGACGCCGACTTCCTTGATCGCCACCCGCAGGAAGTTGTGCGGTGAAAGCTCCTTGGTCGCCAACCCGCGCACCACGACCGTCACCGCCTGCATTCCGGCGTTGCCGCCCATGGCGGCGACGATCGGCATCAGCACGGCAAGCGCCACCATCTGGCTGATGGTCGCCTCGAATTGCGAAATCACGGTCGCGGCGAGGATATTGTTGATCAGGGTGACGAACAGCCAGTGAAACCGCCGCCACGCGGTCGCCATCGGCGAGGCGTGCAGATCGCCGGCGGACACGCCGCCCATGTTCAGCAAGTCTTCTTCGTTTTCTTCATGGATGACGTCGACGACGTCGTCGATGGTGATCGCGCCGACCAGCCGTTCGTCCTCGTCGACCACCGGCGCCGACACCAGATCGCGTTGGCGGAACAGAAACGCGACTTCTTCCTGGTCCATGGTCGCCGGGATAACCTGCATCTCGGTTTCCATGATGTCCGAGACCGACAATTGGCGGCGGCTGCGCAGCAGGCGGCTCAAGGGAACCGAGCCGAGGGGCCGACCGTCGGCGGCGACGACGAAAATGTCGTAAAAGACCTCGGGCAGGTCTTCGTGTTCGTCATCGGCGGTCCGGCGCATGAAATCGATGGTCTCGCCCACCGTCCATTGCGGCGGCACCCGGACCAGTTCCCGCTGCATCAGGCGGCCGGCGCTGTCTTCCGGATAGGTCAGCGCG
>CAYIQU010000236.1:0-3839 GCA_964365645.1 uncultured Hyphomicrobiales bacterium
ATGCCCAGCGACATGATCTTGATGACCAGCTTGATGTAGAAGCTGTCGCCCACCAGGGGAAACAGCGCCAGTCCGGCGACGCCGACGGCGAGCATGAGCAGAACGGGGCGGCGGGTGGGGGCCATGTCTAGGTTCGCCCGAACAATCCCTGGGGGCGCCACAGCAGCACCAGCGCCATGACCGCGTAAACCACCGTGCCCGACCCGATCGGCAGCAGGACCGAGCCGAAGGTATCGGCCAGGCCGATCAGCATGGCGCCGATGAAGGCGCCCTTGATCGAGCCGATCCCGCCGATGACGACGACGACGAAGGACACGATCAGGATGTCCTCGCCGATGCCGGGATAGATCGACTGCACGGGCGCCGAAATCATGCCGGCGAACGCCGCCAGCGCCGCGCCGAAGGCGAAGACGACGGCGAACAGCTTGCGGATGTCGATGCCGAGCGCCTCGACCATCTCGCGGTTGACCGCGCCGGCGCGGACGGTCATGCCCAGGCGGGTGCGCTGGATGACGAGATAAAGCCCCGCCGCCAGCAGCAGGCAGACCAGCGAGATGAACAGGCGATAGACGGGATAAACCTGGATCTCGGTGAGCGGGATCGAGCCCGCCAGCAGCGCCGGGATCGGCACCGAATAAACGTCGTTGCCCCACAGCAGGCTGCGGGTTTCGTTGAAGATCAGGATCAGGCCGTAGGTCAGCAGGACCTGATAGAGATGATCGCGCTTGTACAGAAAGACGATGCCGAAACGTTCGATCGCCAGGCCGACCAGCACCGAAATCGGCACGCCCAACAGGATCGCGAGGCCCAGGCTTCCCGTCACGCCCGTCAACCACCAGCACAAATAGGCGCCCAGCATGTAGAACGCGCCGTGGGCGAGGTTGATGATCCCCATGATGCCGAAGACGAGAGTGAGTCCGCTCGCCACCAGGAACAGCAAGAAGCCGTACTGGATGCCGTTCAGCGCCTGGATGAGAAGGTGACTGAGGGTCATCGCCGGAAGGGGTGAGCGCGGAAGAAGAAGAGAAAACGGGATCTTCCGCCGCCGGCGGCGGCGGAAGATCCCGTTCGCAACCTATCAGCCCATCGTGCAGCCGGTGCCGGGATCGGCGAGCGCCTTATGGGCGACGCCGAGCACGGTTTCCTGGCCGCCCTTGACCAGGCGCAGGTAGATGTCCTGGATCGGGTTGTGCGACTTCGACAGCGTGAATTTGCCGCGCGGGCTGTCGATGGCGGCTTTTTCCATGGCCGTGTACAGCGCCTTCTTGGCCTTCAAGTCGCCCTTGACCGCGTCCATGCCGATGGCCAGCAACGAGCAGGTGTCGTAGCCCTGGACGGCGTAAACGTCGGCGTCGCGGGTGGTGGCGGCCTTGAAGGCGGCGCGGAACTTCTTGTTGATCGGGTTGTCGAGCGCGTCGGCGTAATGCAGCGTCGTCTTGACGCCGTCGGCCGACGCGCCGGCGGCTTTCAGCACGCCGTCGGTGAGGAAGCCCGAACCGTAAAGGGCGATCTTTCCCTGAAGGCCCGCCGCGGCGTAGTCCTGCATGAACTTGAGCGCGCCGCCGCCGGCGAAGAACACGAACACGGCGTCGGGTTTCAACGCGGCGATCTCGGTCAGGTGCGCCTGGAATTCCGTCTTCGGGAAGTCGAGCAGGATTTCCTTGACGATGGTGCCGCCGCCGGCGGTGAATCCTTGCTTGAATCCGCCGAGCGCCTCGTGGCCGGCGGGATAGTTCCAGCTCATCACCACCGCTTTCTTGTGCCCGTCCTTCAGCATCACGGCCCCGCAGGGGAACGCCGGCTGCCAGTTGGAGAACGACGTGCGGAAGATGTTCGGCGCGCACATTTTGCCGGTCAGCGACGCCGCGCCCGCGTTGGGGCAGAGGGTCAGCGTGCCTTCCTCGCGCGCGACCTGGGCCATCGCCTCGGCGACGCCCGAGTGCACGGTGCCGACCAGCACGTCCACCTTGTCCTTGCCGATCAGCTTGGAGGCGTTGTCCTTGGCCTTGGGCGGCGCCGATTCGTCGTCGACCTGGACGAAGTCCACCGCGCGCCCGCCCAGCGTGCCGCCCAGTTCCTTGAGGCGCAGCTTGAAGGCATCGGTGATGTTGTTGCCGAGCGCGGCGTAGGTGCCCGAATAGGGCAGCATCAGGCCGATCTTCACCTTGGCGGCCTGGCCGATGGCGAAGCGGGTTGGCACGAACATCGCGCCGGCGGCGACGCCGGCGCCGGCCAGAATCTTGCGGCGGGAAAATGTGAGACGCGATTTTGTCATGGTTCAGCTCTCCCTTGGGATGGCGGGCCCCCGGAACGTCGGTTCCTGGGGGGCGGTGAAACGTGGTTTTCCCCGATTTTCCGGTGTTTTTTTAGGCCCCGATCCGGCCCTCCGAGTCGGCCCGAAATTCAGCCACTTCATCTTAATGGCATCGCCTATCAGCGGCAATGCTCTAACCGTCGCCGGGCGGGTCGGGATCTTCGTGCCAGTCCGAGGGCGGCGGCGGAAACCGGGCCAGCCATTCGCGGGCCAGCCGGATGTGCTCTTTTTCTTCCTTGGCCAACCGCCGCGCCAGGGCGCGGACTTGGGCCGAGGGCGCGGTGCGGGCGATGGCGTCGTAGAAGCGGAAAGCGCGCCGTTCGTTTTTCAGCATGATCGACAGGGCGTGGTGCGGGGTCATCAGGTAATGCACCGCCGACGGCGGGGCGGTTTCCGGACCTTCGTCGCGTCCGGGGACGGTCGCGCTCGCGGCGGCGAGCGGCGTCGCCGTCTCCGTCGCGAGCGCCAGGATGTTCGCCGCATGCAGGGCCTCGATCTCGGCCATGCGCCGGAACAGGGCCGCCACCTCCGGATTATTGTGGGTTTCCAACTGGTCCGCCAGTTCGCCGTAGCGAACGCGGGCTTCGTCCTCGATGGCATGCGCCGCGCCAAGCAGGTCCGCGAGACCGCGGGGCCGTCGCGGGCGCGGGCTTTTTTTCGCGCGCCGGGCGGTCATCGCTCGAACTCCCGCGCCAGAGCCGCCAGCGCATCCTTGGCCGGGGCGGGGCGCGGCTGATAGGGCGGGCGGTCGCCGCGATAGAGCACGCCGGTATTGAATCCGTCATCGGTCATCAATCGCCTGGCCGCGCGCGCGGGATCGCTGGTCTCGGTGACCGAGGCGCGGCGGACGACGTTCTTCCATTCGCGTTCGTCGGGACGGAACGTGACGCAGGGACTCAGAATCTCGACGAACGAGAATCCCGGCGAACGGACGGCTTCGACGATGACCTCGGCGGTGCCGACGGGATCGCCCGAGAAACAGCGGGCGACGAAATTCGCGCCGGCGGCCAACGCGATGGCCAGCGGGTTGAAGGTCCGCACGCCGGTGCCGCCGGGCGTCAGCTCGTTGTCCCATTCGGGCTCGGTCGTGGGCGAGGGCTGTCCCTTGGTCATGCCGTAAACGCGGTTGTCCATCACGATGTAGGTCAGATCGACGTTGCGGCGGCAGGCGTGCAGAAAATGATTGCCGCCAATGGAATAGCCGTCGCCGTCGCCGCTGGCGACGAGGACGGTCAGTTCCGGCCGCGACAGCTTGAGCCCGGTCGCGACCGGCAGGGCGCGGCCGTGCACGCCGTGGAAGCCGTAGGCGTTGAGGTAGGCCGGAATGCGCGACGAGCAGCCGATGCCTGAGATGACGGCGACCTGTTCCGGCGGCAAGGCGAGTTCGGCCAGCGCGCGGGTGATGGACGTGAGCACGCCAAAGTCGCCGCAGCCCGGACACCAGATCGGCTTGACGTCGGATTTGTAGTCGTTGGCGCGGCGCGCGGCGGGGGCGGACGACGGGGCGGAGACGGCGGTCATAGGG
>CAYIQU010000237.1:0-3799 GCA_964365645.1 uncultured Hyphomicrobiales bacterium
GGGAACCCTGTCCTTTTCGGGCGAGCACATCGTGGGCTACGCCTGCGCGCTGGGAGCCGCCGTCACCTGGGCCGGCTATTCGGTGCTGTCGCGCCGCTTCGCCCACGTGCCCAGCGATTCGGTCGGCGGCTTCATGGCCGCGACCGCGATCCTGGCCTTCATCGCCCATGAGGCGTTCGAGACCACGTTCTGGCCGGAAGGCGCGGTGGCCTGGGCGGCCATCGTCGCGCTCGGCCTCGGGCCCTTGGGCGTGGCGTTCTTCGTCTGGGATTGGGGCGTCAAGCGGGGCGACATCCGCGTGCTCGGCGCCGCGTCCTACGGAGCGCCCTTGATCTCGACGCTGCTTTTGCTCGCCTTCGGCCGGGGCGAGGCGACGGGATACGTCCTGGTCGCGCTGACGCTGATCGTCGGCGGCGCGGTTCTCGCCGCCAAAGAGATGTTGTTCGCGCGCGCGGCGGACTGAGAACCGCGACGTTACAGTGGAAGGCCGGTCACCACCGAGCCGTGAATCGGCGGGTGGAACACGATGGTCGCAAGCCGCCGCCAGGTCAGCGGTACTTCCCGATTCCACGGAAACACCAGCAGCAACCGCGCCAGCGGGCAGTAGCCGGTGAGAACCAGCGCCGTCGTGCCCGCCGCCTGAATCCAATACAGGACAAACAGTTCCGGGACGAAACTTGCCGCCATCCATAAAGCGTAAGCCACTCTGAGCTGAGTCGGAAAATGCCGCAGGCCGCGGTGACGGATCAGGTAGAACGCCGCCTGGGCCGCCGCGACGCCCAGCGCCGCCTGACGGGCCCGCATGTCGCCGGTGAACAGCCCCCAGAGAAGCAGAACGGCGATGACGGCCCAGGTCCACCACGTCGCTTGGGTGTATTTAATGTGCGTCATTTTCGAATCCCCCGGTATTTCATGGTTGAGAAGTTCGGATACGGCTTCACGTCGCGTCCTTCGGCACCGTCCGCATCATCGACGGCCGGCGGGCGAATTCCTCGTACCATCCCGTCAGCGCCGGGCGGCGGTGGCGCCAGTTGTCGGCGGCAAAGCGGAAGTCGATGTAGCCCAGCGCGCAGCCGATGGCGATATGGCCGATGGTGACGCCGTGGCCGAGATCGGCCGCCTCGTCCTCCAGCGCGTCGAGCGCGCGCTCGACCGCGGTGCGCTGGCGATCCAGCCACGCCGACGAGCGTTCGGTCTCCTTGCGGCGCGATTCGAGCAGGCGCAGCACGCTGGCGTCCAGCATCCCGTCGCCGAGCGCCTGGCGGCGCAACGCCGTCCACCGCGCGCCGCCGGCGGCGGGAAACAGCTTGACCCCGTCGTGGAGCGAATCCAGGTATTCGCAGATCACCGGCGAATCGAACAAAACCTCGCCGCCGTCGGTGGCGAGCGCCGGCACCTTGCCCAAGGGATTGTCGCGGCCGATGTCGGTATCGGCGGCCCAGACGTTGGTCGGCGCCAATTCGAGCCGCGCGAACAGGCCGGTTTCAAGGGCCACGACGCACACCTTGCGCACGTAGGGCGACGTCGGCGAAAAGCGCAGTTTCATGGACGATCCTCCGTCATTTTCGTTCGAACGCGACGCGCGCGAATTCCCGCGCCGCCGCTTCCGCGCCCAGACTATTCCAGTGGGTGTCGTCCCGCCAATAGACGAAACGGCCGTCGGGCAGCGCCGCCCGCGCCGCGGCGGCCAGCGCCGGGGTGAGATCGTGCGCCGGCACGCCGGCGGCGGCGGCAAAACGCTGGACCGCGCGCCAGTTGCCCTCGGGCAAGGGCGCGGGAGCGGGCGCGTCGAGCAGCCCGTGATAGACGCGGTACTTGGTCGGAATGAAAAAGACGCCGCGGATCAGGTGCGCCGCCGCCCGCGCCCGCTCGACCAGGCAAGGCGGAATCTCGTAGTCGGCCCGCCCGGTGACGGCGACGTATTCGGCGAGGAACAGCATTTCCCGCCCGCCGACCGCCTGTCGAACCACGCGCGGCGCGGGCGCACGGCCGCGCAGGGCGGCGATCCGGCCCCGCAGCGCCCGGTGCGTTTTCTGCCAATACATCCGCGTCTTGTCGGCCAGCGGGAAGGCCCGCCGCCACGCCGCCATGCGGCTTTTCGCCGGGCGTTCGCGCGCGGTGATCGCGCACATGCGTTCGGGTTCGTAGAGATCGTTGCCCTCGAACACGAACAGCCAGGCGGGCCGGCCGAAGCGCTCGAGGCGCGCGAGATAATCGGCGGGCGCGGACGGCGAGGCGACCGAATAGGTCCCGCGCCCGGTCAACGCCCTGATTTTCTCGCCCAGCATGTCGCCCTGGTCCGACGAGCTGCCGACGACGAAGGAATCGCCGATCAGGACCGTGTCCCCTTCGGCGTAGGGCCGGGCGTTGCGCCAGCCCTCGCCGTCGGTCGCGAAGCGCACCCGGCGCGGTTCGGCGGCCGTCGCGAACCCGCCGCCGCCGATGGCCACCAGATCGCCGAACGGCATGTCCTGGGCGAAGTCGACGTTGCGGTCGTAACGGTCGCCATGATGAAACCGCTCGTCGGGCCGATAATAAAGGTCGGGCAAAAGCGCGACCGTCCCGACCGCGAGCGCCAGACCGACGGTCAGCGCCGCCGACAGCAGGGCGGCGTTGCCGACGGCGACGACGAACCCCAATCCGACCAGAAGAACGAAAAGCCCGATCCCGCCGCCGCCTGTGAAAAACGCGGCCAGCACCGCCGCCGGAACCAGGGCGACGGCGACGGCCAATCCGAGACGGTAGGGAACGCTTCGCGGCATGGGGGATTCTCGCTCGCGCGGAACGCGTACGCCTTCCGCCTTCTTGGGCCTAATATTCCACCCGCCGGGCCGTCGGACAACCCGCCTGACCGGCCGGGTTCGATTTGCTACACTGCCGCCCATGCGGACCGACGTGGTCGATCTCCGGGACTTTTACGCGACCGCGCTGGGCCAGGCGGCGAGGCGGATCGTTCGCCAACGCCTGCGCGAGGTCTGGCCGGACGTGCGCGGGATGACCGTCGTCGGGCTCGGCTACGCGACCCCGTTCCTGGAGCCGTTCCGCGCCGAGGCCGCGCGGACCATCGCCGCCATGCCGGCGACTCAAGGAGTCCTGCACTGGCCCCGGGAAGGGCCGGGGCTGACCGTGCTGACCGAGGAGCTGGAACTGCCCCTGCCCGATCTTTCCGTCGATCGGCTGTTGATGGTTCACTATCTGGAATCGGCCGAGCAGATCCGCCCGGCGCTGCGCGAAGCCTGGCGCGTGCTGTCGGGCCAAGGGCGGCTTCTGGTGGTGGCACCCAACCGGCGCGGCCTGTGGGCGCGCTTCGAGCGCACGCCCTTCGGCCACGGCCGCCCTTATTCCATGGGCCAGCTGACCCGGCTGTTGCGCGACACCATGTTCACGCCCGTGCGCAGCAGCGCGGCCTTGTTCATGCCGCCCGTCGCCTGGCCGGTGGCGACGGCGGCGGCGCCGGCGTGGGAACGGCTCGGCGCCTGGGGACTGTCGGCCTTCGCCGGCGCGGTGATGATCGAGGCGACCAAGCAGATCTACGCCGCCCAACCGGTGCCCAAGGCGGTCCGGCGGCTGGGCTTCGCCTCGCCCGCCCAGCGCTAGCGCTACTTCGTCAACAAAAAGCCGGCCGGCCGAATCGAGCGACAGGTTGCGCTCATCGCCGATGCTCGCCTCAAGCCCCCAACGCCCGCCTCAGCGCCTTGGGATCGCGGTCGATGGCGAGCAGCAGGGCGCGGGCGGGTCCTTTGGGAACGCGGCGGCCCTGTTCCCAATTGCGGAGCGTGTGCGGGCTGATCTGGAAGGC
>CAYIQU010000238.1:0-3782 GCA_964365645.1 uncultured Hyphomicrobiales bacterium
TCTACAATTTCAAATCCATGGAAGGCGGCAGTCCGCACTTCGGCGTCTGGGCCGATCGCCTGATGCAAGAGGCCGTCGGCAACCGGTTCCGCCGCGCGCGCTTGCGGACCCATGAACGGATCGCGGAAGCTCTCCGGGCGCGGCTGAAGGTGCTGGCGCCGCATCGCGAAGCGGTGCGCCGTCTGCTGGCGTTCCTGGCGCTGCCGGGTAACGCGGGCGTTTCGGCGAAAATGCTGTGGCGTTCGGCGGACGCGGTCTGGCGCCTGGCGGGGGATACGTCGACCGATTTCAACTACTACACCAAACGGGGAATGCTGGCCGGGGTCTACGCCGCGACGCTGTTGTTCTGGCTCAGCGACGAAAGCGAGGATTTCGCCGACACCGATGCTTTCCTGGAGCGGCGAATCGCCGACGTGATGAAATTCTTCGCGCTGCGCGGCCGGATGCGGGGCTTCGCCGACGGCCTGGCGGTGGCCGGACGGGTCAAGGCGGCGGCGGAACGGTTCGCGCCGAAGGGTCCGATGGGCGAGGGCCTGCAAGGGCCGGTGCGCGCGGTTCTGCGCCGCGCGGCTCGGGCCCGAGAAGCCTTTCGCCGGGCGGGTTGAGGAAAATCCGGAAGTTTCCGCCCGCCTTCGGAACAGGCATTCCCGCGCCCCGCCGCTGTGGTATTCTTCGGGATCGGCGCCAAGGACAGGGTTCCCATGACTTCCGGCGACCAGGATTTCGACGATTCGGACCGAACCGGCGGCCGCGCGGGCCGCTTCGGAGTCGGTCACGGA
Source organism: uncultured Hyphomicrobiales bacterium (assembly GCA_964365645.1). Classification (GTDB taxonomy): domain Bacteria; phylum Pseudomonadota; class Alphaproteobacteria; order Rhodospirillales; family 2-12-FULL-67-15; genus 2-12-FULL-67-15. The sequence goes on from CAYIQU010000238.1 coordinate 780, forward strand.
ATCCTGGGCGGCGGCGTCGCGTTCCCGTTCGCGCCGGCCTCGCCCATCGTCGTGTCCGCCCTTGGCGGCGGATTGGCGTCGCCGGAGTCGGAGACGGACGCGGCCGCGTCGGCGGCGGCCAGCGCGACGCTCGGCGGGCGCGATGTTTTTCCGCCGGGCCGGGATCTGGCCGACCATTTTCTCGCCTGTTGCCGGCTAGGGCGCTATCTCACCGTCGCCGAGGGAAGCCGGTTCGTCATCACCGACGATTTTCGCCAGCCGCAAGGGGTGGTGTTGCCGACGGCCGCGGCGCTGGCGTCGATCTATTCGCGCGATTTCCTGGTTGCCGAGGCGGCGCTGCTGCCGTTGGCGCGCCGGGCGGAGGCCCTTTCGGGCCGCGAGCGGGAGAAATTCGAGCGCCTGTTCGACCTGATCGAGGCGCAGGCGTTCGCGCCCGCGGTCAAGACGTCCGCCCACGCCTTGCTGGAGCGGGACTTTCGCATCGGCGACGTGCGCGCGATCGAGGACGACCTCGATGATCGCCTGAGTCCGGCGCGCATGCGCTATCGCGAGTTCCTCGTCGTCGTCGGCCAGTTCATGCAGAACCGGGTCGACGCGCGCGCCTTCGTCCAGGAATTCGTCGACTTCACCCGCACGGTGGCCGGGCGGCTCGACTTCGGCATCTACAGCTTCTGCATCGATCGGATTTTCGGCAGTCCGCGTGTTTCCGTGAACGTCAAGCAGGTGCTGGCGGCCGAAATCGTGAAGTATCCGCCGCTGGTGCGGCGCGAATTGATCACCAACATCCTGACGCTGCCCGGCCAGCCGCACGAACTCACGGCCTTCGTCCGCGAGTTGATCAACCGGCGGCTGGAGCGGGCGCAGCGGATCGAAATCGAGCTTTTGGAAGCGGTCAAAGACTCGCGCATCTCAATGGGCGAGATCGAAAAAAGGCTGCGGCAGGAATCGCCCCGCCTGTGAGGCTTTAGGACGCCGTCAGTCGCTGCGCGTCTGTTTGTTGGCCCACGCCACCACGACCGCGAAACCCACGAACGCCACCAGCGTGAAGACGAGGAAAGCCATTTCCCCGCCGGTCAAAACACTACCCATGATAGCCCCCATCAGGTTCCCAATACGGATAAATCCACATAATAACTATGGATATACTGCCGCAAAGCCGAATTGACCGCAATAGGGGTAGGGGATTTAGAAGCGGGATCGGGCGCCGGGGAGCGAGCCCTTGGGGTAGAGCCGGGTGACGTGGCCCATCTTGCGGCCGGCGCGGGCCTGTTTCTTGCCGTAGAGATGCAGACAGGCGCCGGGTTCGGCGGCCAGCCGAGGCCAATCGTGCACGTCATCGCCGATCAGGTTGGTCATGATCGCGTCCGAATGGCGCTCGACCGAACCCAGCGGCAGGCCCGCGACCGCGCGGACCAGTTGCTCGAACTGGCTCACCGGGCAGGCGTCGAGGGTCCAATGGCCGGAATTGTGCGGCCGGGGGGCGATCTCGTTGACCAGCAGGCGGCCGTCGCGGGTCACGAACATCTCGACCGCCAGCAATCCGACCAGGTCGAGGGCAGCGGCGATTTTTTCCGCCGTTTCCCGCGCCTGTTGGGCGAGCGCGGGCGGAACAGCCGCCGGCGCGGTGGTGGTGGCGAGAATGTGGTGGGCATGCACGTTCTCGACCGCCGGGTAGGAAGCGCTCTTGCCGTCGAGGCCGCGAGCGACGATGACGGAAATCTCGCGTTCCAGGTCGATGAAGGATTCCAAAACACCCGCGTCGGCGCGCAACGCCCGCCATGCGGCGGCCAGGTCGTCTCCGGGCATGATCTTGGTTTGGCCCTTGCCGTCGTAGCCCATGCGCGCGGTCTTGAGCACCGCGGGCAGGCCGATCGCGGCGACGGCGGCGGCCAGGGCCTCGGCGTCCTTCACGTCCCGCCACGGCGCGGTGGCGATGCCGAGTTTGTTGACGAACGTTTTTTCCAAGATCCGATCCTGGGCGACGCGCAGGATTTCGGGTTTCGGCCGGACGGGCTTTCGTTCCGCCATGCGCTGAACGCTCGCGGCCGGAATGTTCTCGAATTCGAACGTAATCACGTCGACGGCTTCGGCGAAGGCGTCGAGCGCGGCGGCGTCTTCGTAGGAGGCGACCGTGGCGGCGTCCGCGACCTGTTCGGCCGGCGAGTCCGTTTCCGGCGTGAAGATGCGGCAGCGATAGCCGAGCCTTGCCGCCGCCAGGGCCGTCATGCGGCCCAATTGGCCGCCGCCGACGATGCCGATGGTGCTTCCGGGCGGAAGAGAGGAACTTTTGGTCATCGCGGAACGGGCGGGATCAGCGTTTCCGCCGCTTGGCGCGGGGCGGGGCGGGCGCGTCCTTCGGCGATTGGGCGATGGCGCCGGTCTGCGTTCTGCGCCAGGCATCGAGGGCGGCGCGGATGCGGGCGTCGCTCAACGCCAGCACGGCCGTCGCCAGCAGCGCGGCGTTGACGGCGCCGGCCTTGCCCACCGCCAGGGTGCCGACCGGAATGCCGGCCGGCATCTGGGCGATGGAGAGAAGGCTGTCGAGGCCCTTGAGGGTTTTGGATTCCACCGGCACGCCCAGCACCGGCAAGGGGGTCAACGCCGCCACCATTCCGGGCAGGTGGGCCGCGCCGCCGGCGCCGGCGATGATCGTCTTGAGCCCGCGCCCGCGGGCGGCCTGCGCGTAGGCGTAGAGCCGTTTCGGCGTGCGGTGGGCGGAAACGATTCGTGCCTCGAACGGCACACCGAGCTTTTTCAAGGTCTCGGCCGCGTGCCGCATGGTCTCCCAGTCCGACTGGCTGCCCATGACCAGCCCGACGGCCGGCCGGGCGCGGCGCGGGGCGGATTTCCGGGATCGTCCTGTGGGGGCCATGGGGCGCTTCCTGGTGGAAAGAAGCGGGGGATTATAGGCGGGAGCGGAAGGCTGACAAGCTTTCGTTCGCGGGCGCGCCATCTCGGTTATAATGCCGAACGTGGGTCCGGCGGCTGCGCCGGCACCCGGGA
>CAYIQU010000239.1:0-3759 GCA_964365645.1 uncultured Hyphomicrobiales bacterium
TCTTGGCGAGATGCTCGTGGCTGCGGTGCATCGGGTTGCGGGTCTGGAACGCGGCAACCCGCGACCAGCCCTTTTGCGCGAACAGGGCGCGGCTTTCCGCCGGACGCAGATAGAGATCCTTGTACTTGGACGGATACTCGCCCTCGCTCAAGGCGCGCACGCGGCCGGCGAGATTGACCGGATGCTGCTCGTTGACCTTCTGCACGCCCGGATGTTTCGGATCGGTGGTGCGGTAGACGTGCTGGTTCTCGAAATCCTTGTCGATGCCGTACTTCTCGGCAACGTCGAGAATGGCCATGATCTCGCCGGTCTCGCCGTCGATGAGGGCGACTTCTTCCCCTTCCTTGATCGTGTCGGCCAATTCCTTGGTCGCCGACAGCGTGATCGGAATCGGCCAGAACAGGCCGTTCGCCATCTTCATGTCGGCGCAGACGCCCTTCCAGTCGGCACGCCCCATGAACCCCTCGAGCGGCGTATAGGCGCCCATCGCCAGCATGATGACGTCCGAGGTTTCCCGGCTGGTCATCGGGACTTTCTTCAGCTTCTTGGCGTGCTCGAGTTCGGCCGTGCGTTCGGTCGCGGCCACCAGCAACGGCTTCAGCGCCCCGCCGCCATGCGGATTGACAAGTTTGGACATGCGTTCCTCGCCCTTGATTTTCATGAGAGAGTCCCCTTTTCTACGGCCCCTTGGGGGCTCCTTGTCGTTGACTTCGGGGCCTCCCGACCCAAAACGGGGATGGTTTTAGCAAATTACCCCTACCCTGCGCCATGCTAATTTAAGATGTTCTAATACAATCTCTCTGCTATTTTAGCGCCGGTTTCCAAACGGAGGGGGCTTGCCCGGATCGCGGGGCTCAACGCGGCCGCAAGCTTTCCTTAGCCTCGGGAGGGCATAATCACCATGGCCAGCGGGCCCAACAGCCAGACCATCCTCGTCGTCGGCGGAGGAATCTCCGGCGTCACCGCCGCCCTCGAAGCCGCCGAGTGCGGCTACGACGTCGTCCTGCTCGAACAAGGACCGAGCCTCGGCGGCCGCGTCAGCGCGCTGAACCGCTATTTCCCCAAGCTCTGCCATCCGACCTGCGGGCTGGAAATCAACTACCAGCGCCTCAAGAAAAATCCGCGCATCCGGCTGCACACCATGTCGACCGTCGCCGACGTCAGCGGCGGGCGCGGCAACTACAAGGTCACGGTCAAGACCAGCCCGCGCTTCGTCAACGCCAACTGCACGGCGTGCGGCGAATGTGCCAAGGCCGCGACCAGCGAAATCGCCAATCCCTTCAACTACGGTCTCGACAAGACCAAGGCCGCGTACCTGCCCCACGAGCACGCCTTCCCGATGCGCTACGTCATCGACAAGTCCGTGATCGGCACAAGCGAGGCCGACGCGATCAAGGGCGCCTGCAAGTACAACGCCGTCGATCTCGACGACAAGGAAAAGACCTTCGACCTCGCCGCCGGCGCGATCATCTGGGCGACGGGCTGGCAGCCCTACGACGCCAACAAGTTGACCAGCTATTCCTACGACCAGTCGGCCGACATCATCAACAACGTGGAAATGGAGCGGCTCGCCTCCCACAACGGCCCGACCAAAGGCAAGATCGTGCGCCCGTCCAATGGCGAGGCGGCGAAGAAGGTCGCCCTGATCCAGTGCGCGGGCTCGCGCGATCACAACCACCTGCCCTACTGCTCGCGGATCTGCTGCCTGGGTTCGCTCAAGCACGCCGCCTACGTGCGCGAGCAGTACGCCGACGCCGAGGTCGACATCTATTACATCGACATCCGCGCCCACGACAAACTCGAGTCGTTCTACAACAAGGTGCGCAACGACCCGCAGGTCGCCTTCCGCAAATCGAAGCCGGCCGCGATCCGCGTCGGCGACGACGGCCGGCCGGTGGTCTGCGGCGAGGACACCGTGACCCGCGAAATCTACGCCCGCCCCTACGACCTGGTGGTGCTGGCCACCGGCATGGAGCCGACGGCCCGGGCCGCCTATCGCCCGGCCTTCAAGCTCGCCCAGGACGACTACGGCTTCATCGTCCCCGAAATCGGCGACGACGACGGCCAGTTCTCGGCCGGCGTCGCCTCGGGCCCTCTCGATGTCTCAATGTCCGTGCAATCGGCGACCGCGGCCGCGCTCAGGGCCATCCAGGCCGTCCGCGGCGGCGCCTGATCCCCGGAACGAAAAGGAATAACGACCATGGAACGCAAACCCGGGGTTTACCTCTGCAAAGGCTGCGGCATCGGCGAGGCCATCGACGTCGCCGCGCTGGAGAAAGTCGCCGGCGGCGAAATGAAGGTTCCCACCTGCCGCAGCCACGAGGCGCTGTGCAGCGACGACGGCGTCGCGCTGATCCGCAAGGACATCGAGGCGGGTGTCGTCAACCAGGCGATCATCGCCGCCTGTTCGCCGCGCGTGATGACCGACCGCTTCGCCTTCAACGGCGGCAGCCAGGTGATCCGCGTCAACCTGCGCGAGCAGGTCGCTTGGAGCCAGCCCGCCGGCGAGGAAAACACCACCATGATGGCCGCCGACTACGTCCGCATGGCCGTGGCGCAGGCGAAGAAGATTTCGCCGCCCACGCCGTGGACCGAGGGCGACTTCAGCCGCGCCATCCTGGTGGTCGGCGGCGGCGTCACCGGCCTGTCGGCGGCGAAGGAAGCCGCCAAGACCGGCCACGACGTGATCCTGGTCGAACGCTCGGACCGCCTGGGCGGCTGGGCGCGCCAGTTTTCCAAGCGCCTGCCGCACCTGCCGCCCTATCGCGGCCCCGCCGTCAACGACATCGAATCGCTGGTCAAGGCCGTCGAAGGCAATGCGCGCATCAAGGTGATGACCAACGCGACCGTCACCAAGACCGAGGGCATGCCCGGCAAGTTCGCCGTCGCCGTCCGGCAGGGCGGCAGCGAAAGCGCGCTGACCGTCGGCGCCATCGTGCTGGCGACCGGCTGGCGGCCGTATGATCCGACCAAGCTCGGCCATCTCGGCTACGGCGCGTCGCCCGACGTGGTGACCAACGTCGAGCTCGAAAAGATGCTCAGCCAGGGCCCGGCCAAGCGCAAGTCCGACGGCCGCGCGCCCAAGACGGTCGCTTTCGTCCAGTGCGCCGGCTCGCGCGACCCGAACCATCTGCCCTACTGCTCGTCGGTCTGCTGCAACGTTTCCATCAAGCAGGCGCTGCAACTGGTCCAGGCCGACCCCGAGGTCAGCGCCTACATCATCTTCGACGAACTGCGTACCGCGGGCACGGCGGAGGAATTCTACCGCCAGGCCCAGGAAGCGGGCGTCATCTTCATGAAGGGCAAGGTCAAGTCGGTGGGCGCCGATTTGACCGTGATCGTGGACGACGCGCTGATCGGCGAGGAAGTGCCGATGCAGGGCCTCGACATGGTCGTGCTGGCGACCGGCATGGTGCCCAACTCCACCGACACCACCGCCGAGGCCGCCGCCGGCGACAAGGGCGTCGAGCAGTTGAAAAACGACATCAACCCGCTCTCGCCCATTCCGGTCGCGGGCTACGCCTCGGGCGCCGCGCCGGAACCGAAATGGGTTCCGGGTCCGGGGCTGGAGCAGCCGGGCGGCTCGATCTTGAACCTGCAATACCGCCAAGGACCGCACCTGCCGATGCTGGCCGACGGGTTCGCGGATTCGCACTACATCTGCTTCCCCTATGAAACCCGCCGCACCGGCATCTACACCTGCGGCCCGGTGCGCCGGCCCATGGACATGGCCGAAGCCGCCGAGGACGCCGCCGGCGC
>CAYIQU010000240.1:0-3736 GCA_964365645.1 uncultured Hyphomicrobiales bacterium
GCCGCCGGTCGGTCGGACGGTTTCGATCGCGCCGGGGCGAAGCGCCATCCCCACGCCGCCGGCGACCAGGAGCGCGGCGGCGGCAAGGAGAGCCATTCGAGCGCGGCGTCCGGAAAAACGGTCGGTGAATGTCATGGAACTCTCCGGGGATGGCGGCGCACTTGCCTAGTTTATTGCCGCGAAGCTTCTTGCTGCAATGGATCACGCAGCTTACCAGATATAAATAGCTCTCTTTTGTAAGGCCTTGAGCCTTTTCGTCTTTCTCGATAGCAAGGTTTTGTCGGCACGCCCTTGATGAAGATCAAGGTCCGGACGATTGCGGCGTTTCTGGATTAGAAACGAACGAGAAATAACGGCTGGCCCTTGCGCCCGGCCGTTTTTCTCGATTTTCATAAGTCTCGCGTCAGCGTTTGGGGGGAAACGAGGGGGATGAACGGGGGAATGGCTCTCGACATTCGCACCATGATGCTGGCTTTGACGCTGATGATCGGCGCGGGGGCGATGACGCTTGCCTTGGTCCAGCGGTCGCATCGGGCGTTGCGGGGCGTCGGGACGCTGGCCATCGGCATGGGAATGCTCGCGACCGGCGTTTTGCTGATCACCGCGCGCGGAGGGATTCCGCTGTGGGTGTCCATCATCGTCGCCAACGCGCTGATCCAAACGGCCTATGTCGTCAATTGGAGAGGAATACGGCGGTTGATCGGGGCGGAGCCGCTGTCGCCGGTCTTTTTCGCCATCCCGCTCGTCGTCGCCGCGGCGATCGCCTATTACTGGGACGACGCCGCCGCGCTCGGCTTGCGCATGGGGTTCGGCCAGACGAGCGCGGGCGTGTTGTATCTGTTGCAAGGCATGGACTTGACCCGCCGGTGGCGCTCCGGCGGTCTCGGCCAGAGGCTGCTCGGTGCGGGTCTCCTGATCCACGGCGGATTTCTCTTGATCGCCGGGATCGCGGCCTTCCTGTCGGACGCCGGCGGCGATATCCATGCCGGCAGCCCGTTCCGGGCCATGCTGGTGCTGGAAGGATTCGCCGCGGCCGTCATCCTGGTCGCCGCTATTTTCCTGACCATCAACGACCGGCTGATCGGCGAGCTCAATTTGCAAGCGACCATCGACCCCTTGACCGAGGCCTATAACCGGCGCGCCTTCTACATGATCGCGGAAAAGGACATGAGCCGCTTCGCCCGTCGCGGCGGGGACATGGCGGTGCTGGTGATCGACTTGGACCGCTTCAAGCAGCTCAACGACGCCCACGGCCACGCCGCCGGCGACGAGGCGTTGCGCCATTTCGTCGCCATCGCGCGGCGGGTCTTGCGCGGCAACGATGTGTTCGCCCGCTTCGGCGGCGAGGAGTTCATCGCGCTTCTGCCCGAGACGGGACCGGCGGAAGCCGAAGCGGTCGCGGAACGGCTGCGAATGGCGGTGGAAACAAGTCCCGTGGCCGTCGACGGCAAGACGATCCCGCTCACGATCAGCATCGGGATCGGCAGCTTCGCCGGACCCGGCGTCACCCTCGACGAGACCATCCGCGCCGCCGACGCCGCGCTGTATCGGGCCAAGGCCGGCGGGCGGAACCGGATCGAGCGGGAAACGTCCAACCGGCTCTAATGGGGCTTGGCATCCCGGGGGTCGGTCGGCCAGATTTCCTTGAGCCAAGCGAACCGGGCGAGCAAAGGCACGCGGAAGACCGCGCTGTCGCACTCCCATCCGGGAATCCGCAGCCGCCCGCCGTCGATTAGGTTGTGATCCTCGCTCGACGGCACGACGATCAGGTCGGGTTTCCACGTCCGGGCAAGATCGGCGACGCCGCGATCCCAGCCGGGAAAAGCGATCAGCGTTTCGACGCCGGCGATGCCGGTCGTCGCCGCGAGGCCTTTCAGTTTTCCGCGCACCACGTCGGCCAGTTTCTTCTCGACCTCGACCGGGGTCAGGACGCCGTCGTAGCCGAGGCCGGCTTCCCAGTCGGCGACGTGGCCGAGCGCGAATTCCGCGTCGAGGGATTTCGCCAGGGCGGCGGCGTGGCGGACCAGTTCGGCGTCGCTGCCGTCCAGGGCGACGACGGCGAGAATACGGTGATAGGCCTTCTTGGCGACGATCGCGGGCGGCGTCGCGGGCACGGCCGGCGCGGGCGGCGGGCCGAATTCCGCCACGCATTCCCGGAAGATGCGCTTCGTGCAGGCGGCGCAGGTGTCGCGATCGAGTTCGCCGTAAACGGCGACCATCGCCTTGGTCTTCGAGGTGAAGATGTGGTCCTCGCCGATCTCCTCGATGTAGCGACCCCGGCGCAGGCGGGAACAGACGCCTTCCTTGACGTTGAGCAGGTACAGGGCGCCCTTGTTCTTGCGGCAGCGGCGCGAGACCTGGGTCAGCGCCTCGGCGCCGGCGACGTCGATGAAATTGACGCCCGACATGTCGAGAATGAGGCGCCTTTGGTCCGGCGCCATCCGCTCGTAGGTCCTGAGCGTTTCCTGGAAATAATTGACCGCGCCGAAGAACAGCGAGCCGTCGATCCGCAGAATCTTGAGTTGCGGGCATTCCGGCAGGTTCGGGTTGGCGGTCAATTTGCGGCGCGCATCGGCGGGATTGGGAACCAGGGGCAGGATGCCGGGGTGCGAGGTGCGGTTCAGGTAAAGCGCCAGCGACAGCATGACCCCGGCGAAGATGGCGAGCTCGAGGGAAAAGAAGAGCGTCGCGACGAACGTCACCGTCAAGACGGCGGTTTCCGCCTTGCTGGCGCGCACGATCTGGACGATGTGGGGCCGGTCGATCAAGCCCCAGGAGACCAGGAACAAAATGCCGGCCATCGTCGCGTTGGGCAGATAGGCGGCATAGGGCGCGACCACCAGCACGACCACGACCAGCAGGCCGCCGGCGAGGATCGCGGCCATCGGCGTTTTGGCGCCGGCGTCGTAATTGACGCCGCTGCGGTTGAAGGATCCCGTGGCGACGTAGGCCGAGAAGAAGCTGCCGGCGATGTTGGACAGTCCCTGGCCGATGAATTCCTGGTTGCTGTTGATGTGCTGGCCGCTGCGCACCGCCAGCGATCGGGAAATGGAAATCGCCTCGGTCAGGACGAACAGCGTGACGGCCAGCACGGTCGGCGCCAGGTCGCGCATCACCTGCAAGGAAAAGTTCGGCGCCGACAGGGGCGGCAGATGCGCGGGCAGGGCGCCGACGGTCGGCACCTTGACGCCGAGGCCGACATCGAGGGCCAAGGCGGCCGTGGTGCCGACCACGATGGCGACGATCATGTAGGGAATCTTCGGGAAGAACCGCCGGGTGACGATGCCGGACAGCAGGGTGATGACGCTGACCGTCGTGACCGCCGGGGAAGAGTCCGCGTAATGATCGATGAAGAAAACGACGACGTCGTGGAACGTCGCTCCGGAGGGGATGGAGAGTCCGAAGAAATTCTTGACCTGATTGGCGGCGATCAAAATCCCGGCGCCGGCGGTGAAGCCGATCACGACCGAGTGCGAAATGAAATTGACCACGGTTCCCAGGCGGAACAGGCCCATGATCAACTGCAACGCGCCGACCATGAAGGCGAGCGTCAGGGCGAGCGAGACGTATTCCGGCGTTCCCGGGGCGGCGAACCCGCTCAGCGACGCGTACAGGACGATCGAGGCCGCGGTGGTCGGTCCCGAAACCAGGTGCCAGGACGATCCGAACAGGGCCGCGACGATGGCCGGAACCATGCCGGCGTAAAGACCGTACTCGGGCGGCATCCCGGCGATGG
>CAYIQU010000241.1:0-1360 GCA_964365645.1 uncultured Hyphomicrobiales bacterium
CGCCGCCTCGCCGCGCAGATCGAGGATCAAATCGCATTCCAGCGCGCCGTCGCTACCCGCCAGGGGAAAAGCGAGAGTCCCGCGCGACGACGGCGAGGCCGGCGCGCAATTCGCGACCTCGACCCGGTAGGCGCCCAAGTGCCCGGTCGCGGTCTTGATCGTGCCGCGAAAGATGGGCGCGTCCATCAGCGCGGGCGCGGGAACCTCGGCCTTGGGCGAGAGCAGCACGGTCGGCGTCAGCCGGCCGGCGACCTTCTTCGCCGCCGCGACGGCGGTTTCATCGCGGCCCAGAATCAGGACCACGCCTTTCGATTCCATGGTCACCGACGTCGCCGGCGTCATCTCCAGCGCGGCCTCGGCGATCAGGGCGGCGATCTTAGGCGCGGCCTTGGCGCCGTCCTTCGACCAGCCGGCGCGCTCGCGGATGTTGACGAAGGACAGCGCGCCCGCGTCGGCGATCTCGGCCCTCGTTTCCAGAAACAGCGGCGCTTCCTGGGTGCAGGCGATCAGCACCGGCCGGCCGCCTTTCAGCGCCGCCTCGGCGTTGGCGAGCTGAGCGCGGCAGAGTTGGGTATTGATGGCGGGCGCATCGGGGGCATCGAGCGCGCGCGCGAGCGCCCGGGCGTCGAGGGACATCGTTCCCTCGCAATCGCAAACCAGAACTTTCTTGCCGTTGACGTCCATTGAAATCCCTGCGCCCAAACCCCCGATCAGAGTGCGTCTTTTCGTCGTCCTTGGGCCGGAGAACAGAACAACCCCGCCGCCCCGAAGGCAAGGGCAAAGGAAAGGGGGCCCGGTTTTTAAACCGGGCCCCCGCGTTCACAGGCGGAAAATCTTGATTTCAAGAACGCGGCGGGACGGTCGCGTTCGGGAAGAACAATTGCTCGCCCTCGACCTTGAATCCGGCGATGGCCCGTTGACCCTCGGCGGAAACGATCCAATCGACGAACGCTTGGCCGTCACCCGCCTTCACGCTCGGATGCTTTTTCGGGTTCACCAGGATGACGCCGTACTGGTTGAACAGCGCCGAATCGCCCTGGACGACGATGTTCAGATCGCCTTTGTTCTTGAAGGCGAGCCACGATCCCCGGTCGGCGAGCGCGTAGGCGCCGATCCCGGCCGCCGTGTTCAGCGTCGCGCCCATGCCCGAGCCGGTGGCGCGGTACCAGGACCCGCTGGCGGCCTTTACGTCCACGCCGGCTTTTTTCCAGAACGCCAGTTCGGTCTTGTGAGTGCCGCTGTCGTCGCTGCGGGAGGCAAAGGGGGCCTTCGCGGCGGCGATCTTGGCGAAGGCGGCGGCCGTATCCTTGCCGCCGGCGATCTTGGCCGGGTCGGCCGTGGGGCCGACCCCCCCGCAGTC
>CAYIQU010000241.1:1370-3722 GCA_964365645.1 uncultured Hyphomicrobiales bacterium
AGTCGTTGTACATGACGTCGAAACGTTTCACCCCGAAACCGGCGGCGACGAATTTTTCCTCGGACGGCTTGTGATGCACGAACAGCACGTCGGCGTCGCCCCGTTCGGCGAGCCGGATCGCCTGGCCGGTGCCGACGGCGACGACACGGACTTGAATCCCGCTCTTTTTCTCGAACAGCGGCAGCAGATGCTTGAACAGCCCTGAGTTCTCGGTCGAGGTGGTGGAGGCGACCGTGATGAACCGCTCGGCCGCTTTCGCCGGCGGGGCCGCCGAGGGAAGCGCCAGCATCGCGGCAAGGGCGAACACAAAAAGAGAAATACCGTATCGGGTCATGGTTGGTCCTCCGGCTCGGAAAATTTGGGCGGCTTGCGATTGTCACGCCCGAGCCGCCACCACAAAAGCTCGCCCTTGAGAAAGGCTTGGGCCAGGTCGTTCTCAGGCTTCGCGAAAAAAGCGGCGGCCGGCGATTTCTCCAGTATTCGGCCGCGATGCATGAAAATGACTTCGTCGGCGAGACGCCGCGCCTGGCCCAGGTCGTGGGTGGTCATGACGACGCGCGTGCCGGCGGCGCGGAAAGCGGCGACGATTTCCTCGACGCTGTGGGTGGCGGCCGGATCGAGGCTGGCGGTCGGCTCGTCCAGGAACAGCACCTGCGGCTTCAGCGCCCAGGCCCGCGCCAGCGCCAGGCGCTGCTGTTCGCCGCCCGACAGCACGCGCGCCGGATGGTCGGCGAAGCGGCGCAAGCCGGTGCGGGCCAGCGCGTCTTCCGCCATCGCGCGGCGCAGCCGGGGCGCGATGCCGCGCAGCGACAGGGCGTACTCGATGTTGGCGGCCGCCGAACGGCGCAGCATCACCGGGCGCTGGAAGACCATGGCCTGATGGGGGCGGGGATCGCGCCCCATCGCGCCTTCCCAGACGATTTCGCCGGCGCTGGGGCGCACCAGGCCGTGACACAGGCGCAGCAGCAGGCTTTTTCCCGCGCCGTTCGGTCCGACGACGACGGTGCAAAGACCGGGCGGGAACGCGCAGGTCACGTCCTTGATCAACCGCTTGCCGCCGATGGCGAAGGACACGTCGCGCAACGCCAGCGGCAGGATGGTCGGATCGGCGATGTTCATCCGTGCCTCCGGGCCACGACTTCGCGGACCAGGTAGGCGGCGCCGTTGATGGCGGTGGACAGCACGATCAGCAGCAATCCCAACGCCAGCGCGAGCGCGAGATCGCCCTTGGAAACTTCCAGCGCGATCGTCGTCGTCATCACCCGCGTGGCGTGGTCGATGTTGCCGCCGACGATCATCACCGCGCCCACTTCGGCGCTGGCGCGGCCGAAGCCGGCCAACACCGCCGTCATCAGCGAAAAACGCCCGTCCCATAAAAGCGTCCGCACCGCGCGCGCCGGACCGGCACCCAGCGAGCGAAGCTGCTCCTCGTACTCGCGCCACAAATCCTCGACCGTCTGGCGCGTCAGCGCCGCGACGATCGGCAGCACCAGGATCGTCTGGGCGACGATCATCGCCGTCGGCGTGAACAGCAATCCCAGCGTGCCGAATGGCCCCGCCCGCGACAGCAACAGATAAACGACCAGGCCGACGACGACCGGCGGCAGGCCCATGAAGGCGTTGACCAGGACGATGACCGAATGCCGGCCGGGAAAGCGGAACAGCGCCAACGCCGCGCCCAGCGGCATGCCGATCAGCGCGGCGGCGGCCACCGCCGTCAGGCTGACCTGAAGCGAGAGGACGACGATTTCCACCAGATCGCCGTCGAAACGGGCGATCAGGCGGATGGCGTCGGTCAAGGCCTCGCTGGTGTCGGTCATGCCGGTGTTTCCCTCTTCCGGCGCTTATATAGCCCCATGGCCCCCATATAAAGAGTTAGGGGGCGCTATTGCAGCGCCGGGCCGACGGAACCATAGTCTTGCGAAAGCAAAGCAGGGAAGCCGATGACGAAGGCGAAGGAAAAGGCGATAAGGCCGGCCGGGGCGGAGGATACATTTCTCGTCCGCCCGGACCCCGCCGACGCGCGCCTGACGCGCCGCGTCGAGGGCGTGGACGAGCACGGCCGCGCGATCGAGACGGCGGTGACGGTGGAGCGCCCCCTGACGCTGTTCCTGAACGGCCAGGAAATCGTCACCATGATGACCATCGGCGATTATCCCGACTATCTCGCGCTCGGATACCTTTTGAACCAGAACATGCTGCTGCCCGAGGACAAGGTCCGCGCGGTGGATTACGACGAGGACATCGGCACCATCGTCGTGCGCACCGAGCGGCGCACCGATTACGAGGAAAAACTGAAGAAGAAGACCATGACCTCGGGCTGCGCCCAGGGCACCGTCTTCGGCGACGTGA
>CAYIQU010000242.1:0-3697 GCA_964365645.1 uncultured Hyphomicrobiales bacterium
GGCAGGATGCCCTCGCGGACCTCGGTCACCTGTTTGCCGTCGCGCAGCACGATGGCGTCCTTGCCGATCAGGTCGATGCGGCTGATGTGGCTGTCCAGGTTGATGCGCACGCACGGCCAGTTGAGCCGGGCGGCGACCTGCTCGATGTGGGTCGACTTGCCGGTGCCGTGGTAGCCCTGGATCATGACGCGGCGGTTGAAGGCGAAGCCGGCCAGGATCGCCATCGTCGTGTCGCGGTCGAAGCGATAGGCCTCGTCGAGATCGGGGACGTGCTCGTCGCGCGCGCTGAAGGCTGGGACCTCCATGTCGGTGTCCAGGCCGAACATCTGGCGCGCCGAAACCTTGATGTCGGGCGTCTGCATGGCCATGCGGGTGGATTTATCGGCGGCGGCGAGCGCGGTCATCGTCTGTTTCCGGTTCTGCTGGATGTGGGGTTGCGGCAAGGCGAGGAAGAAAGCGAAACGCCGAACGGGACTCAGGCCGGGAGGCCGTCCAGGAGCACCTTGTAGGCGTTGTTGATGTCGCGGAACTTGTCCGCCGATTCCTTGTCGTCGTTGGCGACGTCGGGGTGGTGGCGCTTGGCCAGTTCCTTGTAGCGGGCCTTGAGGGCCTGGCGCGACAGCGGGGGTTTAAGGCCCAGCACCGCCATGGCCTTTTCCTCCTCGGTCTCGGCGCCGGCGCGGCGGCGGTAGGGCGGCGCGGGATGGTCCTCGGCCCCGCCTGGACCGAAGATGTGGGCGAAAAGGCCGTCGCGCAAGTCGGCCTCGGTGAAGCTCGTGGGCTGGGCGCCCCAGCGCCAGGACGGGCGCTGCCAGACGGTGTCGCGGCGCAGGTCGGCCTCGACCTCGTGTTCCGTCATGCCGGCGTAGTAGTTCCAGGCGCTGTTGTAGGCGCGGACGTGGTCGAGGCAGAACCAGTGATAGGTGTTCAGGTTGTCCCGGGATTTGGGCGCCCGGTGAACGCCGCCGCCGGCGCAGCCCGGCCACGAACAAGAGCGCGCGTCGCCCTTCCCCGGGGCGGGGTGCAGGGCGCGGGCGCGGGATCGGGCCTTGGACTGCTTCTGTTCCAGCATCGGATAACTATGGGGTTTCGGGGCCGGGGCCGCAAGCGGGGCCGAGCCTTGACGGAAGGGCGAAAAACCCACACCTAGGCGGAGAATCGCTCGCTCAGGAAAGGAAACGCATGAAAATCCGCAACGCCATCGAGACTAACCTGACCGAGGCGCTTCGGCCGACCCGCCTTGAAATCGTGGACGAATCCCACCGCCACGCCGGCCACGCCGGGGCCCATCCCGAAGGCGAGAGCCATTTTCGCCTGACGGTGGTCGCCCAGGCCTTCGAGGGCAAGTCCCGGGTCGACCGGCAGCGCCTGGTCTACGGCGCGCTGCGGGACTTGATGGTGTCCCGGATTCACGCGCTGGCGCTGACCACGCTGACGCCCGCCGAGGACAAGGCCCCTTGAGCCTTATCGGCTTGAAAAGAGTCGGGCGTGTCGCAATTTCGTTGCGTTGAATTCAAGAGAGGAGTACATACGATCGTACCTGATGGCTTCTAATCGAAATTTTCGATGATAAGGGGCGAATCGTGGAAAAGAATCGAAAGAACAAGTCGCGCGTCGCGTCTCCGGGCAACTCCCGCCGGGACGAGGGCCTTGTCGCCCGCAACGTGACGGTCAACGGGCACCGGACCAGCCTGCGGCTGGAACCGGACCTGTGGAGGGCGCTGGAGGAAATCTGCGGGCTGGAACGGGTGTCCGTCCACGACATCTGCACCCTGGTGGACAGGCGCCGCAACGGGCTGAGCCGCACCTCGGCGGTCCGGGTTTTCGCGCTCACCTATTTTCGCGCCGCGGCGCGCAGCGCGGGCCGGCCGTCGTCGGCCAATATCCTGGCCTCCCTGCCGGAACTGGCGGCCTATCGCCAGCAGCAACAGCACGTATCCCGTCGCGCCGCGCACCTCGGCTAGGCTCTCACTCATTTCCCGGTGTAGAAGTCCGGCCAGCGGCGCTTGACCACGGGGCCGTCGCCGGCGAAGGCGTGGCAGCTGTCGATCAGGACCGGACGGGTCTTGCCGTCTTCGCCGGGCTGTCCCAGTTTTTCGCGGGCGGCGTGGACCGTGTGAAACGCCGCCACCGCCAGCGGCCCGACGATCAGGTCGGTGATGTGCGTGCAGCCCTTGATGGCGCCGACGCGGCCGATCACCGTTTTTCGCCAGCCGCGGCCGATGGCGAGGCCCTTCAAGGCCTGATAACCCTCGGTCGCGCCGCCGCAGACGGAAAAGGGCGCGAAGTCGGAAGCGACCTCGATGTCCTTCACGACCAGCGCGTCGTCCACCGTCAGGCGGACGGCCATGCCGTGAACCGGCTCGCCGGCGCTGACGCCGCCGCGGTCGGCGTTGTCGAAGGCGTAGGTCTTGGAATCGATCAGCTTGGCCTCGATGTCCCACAGGCCGTCGTCGCGCTTGAAACCGCGACAGAGAATCTCCCGGGTGTGCAGGTGTTGGCGGCGGGCGGGCTTGGACAACGGCATGGCGGCTCCTGACGGGACGAAAACGGCGGCCGAAGCGACGGGCGGCGGCGACAGCCCGGGACTGTAAGCGGCCGGCGCGCCAGGTCAATGGCCGGCGGGGAAGGGTTTTTGGGCTTGCCGGCATGGGGCCGCCGGCTTACCCTTTTAAACCAAACAAATGTTTGTTTTAATGCGTCGGCGACGCGAGACAGGGAAGCGGACCAGCGGCATGAAGGCGGCGACATCCCGGCGGGGCGAGACCCTTCCGCGCAAGACCGTTCGGAGCACGATCGTTGCGCGCAAAGTCGGCCGTCGCGCTCCGGCGCGTCCGGCGGCATCCCGGGGCGCGGTGCGCCGCGACAACCGCCGGCAGCGTTTGCTGGACGCCGCCGCCCGGCAATTCCGGGAACGCGGCTTCGCCGCCGCGTCCATGCGCGCGATCGCGGCGTCGGCCGAGATGCTGGCCGGCTCGACCTACTACCACTTTCCGTCCAAGCAAGAATTGCTCGTCGCCGTCCACGAGGAAGGCATTCGGCGCATCTCCGCGGCGGTCGCCGCCGCCCTCGAAGGCATCGTCGATCCGTGGGACCGGCTTGAAGCGGCCTGTACCGCGCATCTCGACCTTCTGCTCGCCGGCGGGGATTACGCGCAGGTGGTGATTCGCGATTTGCCGCGCGAGGCCGGCAGCGCGCGCCGGCGGCTGATCGAGATGCGCGACGCCTACGAGGATGTCTTTCGCCGCTTGATCGCGGACTTGCCGTTGCCGGCGGAGGCCGACCGCGGGCTCGTCCGCCTGATGCTGCTGGGCGCGCTGAACTGGTCGCCGCGCTGGTATCGCGCCAAGGGCGACTCGCCCGCCCGGATCGCCCGCCACTTCGTCTGGATGGTGCGCCGCTCCCTCGGCCCGGGCCGGAACTGACCGATGGCCGCGCGCAAGAGCAAAGCCCAAGTCCGGGATCCGAAGCCCGCCCCGAACGCGGCCTCGGCGACCCGGCCGCGCGTCCTGGTCACCAAGATCGGCCTCGACGGCCATGATCGCGGCTCCCGCGTCGTCGCGTCCTATCTGCGCGACGCAGGCATGGAGGTGATCTACACCCCGCCGTGGCAGCCGATCCCGGCGGTGGTCAAGCTCGCCGTCGAGGAAGACGTCGACGTGATCGGGATCAGTTCGCTGGCGACCGATCACCTGTT
>CAYIQU010000243.1:0-3690 GCA_964365645.1 uncultured Hyphomicrobiales bacterium
ACCTGGTCGTTGCCCTTGCCGGTGGCGCCGTGGGCGACCGCGTCGGCGCCGACCTGGCGCGCGATCTCGATCTGGCGCTTGGCGATCAAGGGCCGGGCGATGGAGGTGCCGAGCAGATAGACGCCTTCATAGAGCGCATTGGCGCGGAACATCGGGAACACGAAATCGCGCACGAATTCTTCCCGCAGATCGTCGATGAAGATCTGCTTGATGCCCATCATCTCGGCCTTCTTGCGCGCGGGCTCCAATTCCTCGCCCTGGCCCAAGTCGGCGGTGAAGGTCACGACCTCGCACGAATAGTTGTCCTGCAGCCAGCGCAGGATGACCGAGGTGTCCAGGCCGCCCGAGTACGCGAGCACGACTTTTTTGACGTCTTTCTTCATCGCCATAAGCCCTTGAATGCGGGAAAACGGGCGCAGTATAGGCCCCTTTCCCGGCCCGGCAAGCCGGAAAGGGGATTGGCGCTTTTGACGATCCCGGGACATCTTATTAAAATGGTTCTTTGAATGATCGCCCTCGGATCGAGGATGACCGATGAGCAAGCCTTCCCCCAAAAAAAGAGTATTCGCGCAGTTGGCCCGCATGGGCAAGGCGTTGGCGAACGCCCACCGCCTCGAGCTGATCGAAGCGCTGGGACAAGGCGAGCGAAGCGTCGAAGCGCTGGCCCGGGAAATCGGCGCGCCCGTCGCCAATACGTCCCACCATTTGCAGGTCTTGAAGGACGGCGGCTTGGTCAAGGCGCGGCGGCAAGGCGTTCAGATTTTCTACACCCTTTCCGACGAGGGAATCTCCGTCGTCATCGCCGGTCTCGGCCGCGTGGCCGAACGCCACCTCGCCGAGGTCGATCGCGTCCTGCGGGAAGAATTCGCGAAAAAGGACTCTTTCGCGCCGGTCGGTCACAAGGAACTCCTGCGTTTGGCGAAGGCGGGCGACGTGACCGTGATCGACGTTCGGCCCGCCGGCGAATACCAAGCAGGGCACATCGTCGGCGCCGTCAGCATTCCCTTGGGCGAGTTGCCTCGCCGTCTCGCCGAATTGCCGCGCGGCCGTGAAGTCGTCGCCTATTGCCGCGGTCCCTATTGCCTTCTCGCCTTCGATGCCGTCCGGCAATTGCGCGCCAAGGGGTTCCGCGCCCGGCGGCTCGCCGACGGTTTTCCCGAATGGAAGGCCGACCGCCTGCCCGTGACCGGCGGCCGGCGTTAGCGGCTCTCCGAAAAACCTTCACAACCCCGTGTGGCGGGACCCGATCCGGTCCCGGGCGGATTGACGCGCCTTTTGTCCGCCCTTAGTATTCAAATAGATATTTGAATATCAGAACGCGCCGGCGCGCCCCGAAAACGGCGCCGGACGGAAAGGAGCGGCTTTCGATGACCGACAAGACGATTTTGATTCTCGGCGGCGGCATCGGCGGCATCGTCGCGGCGACGACGCTGCGCCGGCTTTTGCCGCGAACCCACCGGGTTGTCCTGGTCGAGCGCGAGTCCCGCCACGTCTTTCCCCCGTCCCTTCTTTGGCTGATGATCGGCGAGCGCCGCTCCGGGCAGATTTCGCGCTCTTTTTCCGGCCTCGCCCGAAAAGGCATCGACATCGTCTCCGGAACGGTCGAATCCATCGATCCCGTGGCGCGCATCGCCCGCGTCAACGGCCGGGACATCGCCGCCGATTACATGATCGTCGCCCTGGGCGCCGAACTGGCGCCCGAAACCGTTCCCGGCCTGGCCGAGGCGGGACACAATTTCTACACCCTCGACGGCGCCAGGGCCTTGCGCGCGGAACGGCTGTTGTTCGAGAACGGGCGGCTGGTCGTGCTGGTCGCCGGCATTCCCTTCAAGTGCCCCGCCGCCCCTTACGAGACGGCTCTCCTGCTCGACGCCGATTTCCGGCGGCGCGGTCTCGCCGAGCGCGTCCGGATCGACATCTACACGCCCGAACCGGGACCGATGCCGGTGGCCGGGCCCGAGGTCTCCGCGCAACTCCGCGCCATGATCGAAAGCCGGGGCATCGGCTATTACCCCAATCATCCCGTCGCCCGCGTCGATGCCGCCAATCGCAAGATCGTCTTCGCCAACGGCGTCGAGGCCGATTACGGCCTGTTGGCCTACGTGCCGCCGCACCGGGCGCCGGCCGTGGTCCGCGCCTCGCCGCTCGCGGGCGAGAGCGGCTGGATTCCCGTCGACCCGCATACGCTGCAAACCCGATTCCCCGGCGTCTACGCCGTCGGCGACGCCGCCACGATCATGCTCAAGATGGGAAAGCCGCTGCCCAAGGCGGGCGTTTTGGCGCACGGCGAGGCCGAGGTCGTCGCCCACAACATCGCCGCCGAGATTATCGGCCGCGCCGAACGCCGTTCCTTCGACGGGCACGGCGAATGCTTCATCGAGACCGGCAACGGCCGGGCCGGATTCGGCAGCGGCAATTTCTACGCCGAGCCGACCCCGAAAATCAGGCTTCGCCAGCCGAGCTCGATTCTCCACTACGGCAAGGTCGCGTTCGAGAAATATTGGCTGTTTCGTTGGTTCTGACCGCATTGCTTAAAGGGAGTTTCCCATGAAGGTCCTATTCATCCTCAACGATCCGCCCTACGGCACCGAGCGGTGCTACAACGCCTTGCGCCTCGCCCACGGCTTGCTCAAGACCGAACCCGCGACCGAACTGACCGTCTTTCTCATGGCCGACGCGGTCAGCGGCGGCCACAAGAATCAAAAAGTACCGCAGGGCTATTACACCGTGGAGCGGATGCTGAGCCGCGTCATCACCGGCAAGGGCGAGGTTCTTCTTTGCGGCACCTGCATGGATGCTCGCGGCCTTACCGACGCCGATCTCATGGAAGGCGCGCGCCGCAGCACCATGGACGAGCTTTCCGCGCTCACCCTCGACGCGGACAAAGTCCTGGTCTGGTAGCGGCCGGACGGTATTGACAGGCCCGGCGCGCTGTCCGCACAGTCCCGCCGGCGAGAGGGTTCCATGACCGACTGGCTTTTGGCGCACGAACCGGCGATCCGTCTTTCCGTCTTTCTCGGCGTGTTCGTCGCGGTGGCGGCGTGGGAGGTTCTTAGCCCCCGCCGGACGCTCGTCGTCGGGCGGCTGGCCCGCTGGCCCCACAACATCGGCATCGTCGTCTTGAACACCGTCGTCGCGCGGCTGCTGTTTCCGGCGGGCGCGGTCGGCATCGCGGCGCTGGCCGACAGCAAGGGCGTCGGCCTGCTCAATATCCTGGCGCCGCCGTTCTGGGTTAAAGCGGTCGCCGCCTTCCTGCTGCTCGACCTCGCCATTTATCTCCAGCATGTTCTTTTCCACGCCGTGCCCGCCCTGTGGCGGCTGCACCGAATGCACCACGCCGATCTCGGCTTCGACGTCACCACCGGGGCGCGCTTTCACCCCATCGAGATCGTGCTGTCCATGATCATCAAGGCCGTCGTCGTCGCCGGCCTGGGCGCGCCCGTCGTCGCCGTGATCCTGTTCGAGGTCGCGCTGAACGCGACGGCCATGTTCAACCACGCCAACGCGCGGCTGCCGGCGGGCCTCGATCGCGTCCTCCGCCTCGTCGTCGTCACCCCGGACATGCACCGGGTGCATCATTCGGTCGTGCCCGATGAGACCAACAGCAACTTCGGCTTCAACCTGCCGTGGTGGGATCGCCTGTTCGGCACCTACCGAGCCCAGCCCATGGCGGGTCACGCGGCCATGACC
>CAYIQU010000244.1:0-3683 GCA_964365645.1 uncultured Hyphomicrobiales bacterium
TGAAACGCCGGATCGATACGCTCTGCGTCCACGGCGACGAGCCCAGCGCCGTCGCCGTCGCCGGCGCGGTGCGCGACGCCTTGGCCGCCGCCGGGGTCGCGGTCGTGCCGCTGCCCGAGATGGACTTGGCGTGAGCCGTCAGCGGTAGCCCATCTGCGCCGGCAGGAACGAGACGATGCCGGGGAAAACGTAGATCAGCACGACCGCCACGATCATCAGCAGGAACATCGGGAACGCCGCCCGCGCGACGGTGAAAATGTCGCGCCCCGTCAAGCCTTGCAGCACGAACAGGTTGAATCCGACCGGCGGCGTGACCTGGGCCATCTCGACCACCAGCACGACGTAGATGCCGAACCACAGCCGGTCGATGCCGGCGGCCTCGACCATCGGCATGATGACCGAGGTGGTCAGCACCACCATCGAGATGCCGTCGAGGAAACAGCCCAGGATGATGAAAAAGACCGTCAGCGCCGCGAGCAGCATGGCCGGCGACAACTTGAGCGTCGCGATCCATTCCGCCAGCGCCTTGGGGATGCCGGTGTAGCCCATCGCCACCGACAGGAACGCCGCGCCGGCCAGGATGAAGGCGATCATGCACGACGTCCGGGTCGCGCCCATCAGCGCATCGACGAACGTCTTGCGGTTCAGCGTTCCCGCCCGCCACGACAGGAAAAGCGAGATGGCGACGCCGACGGCGGCCGCGTCGGTCGGCGAGGCGAAGCCGGCGTAGATGGAGCCGATCACGCCGACGATCAGCGAAATCGTCGGGATCAGGTTGCGCGCGGCCTGAAAGCGTTCCTTCCAGCCGCGCACCGGGTCGGCGGGAGGAACCTTGTCCGGATTGAGCAGCGCCCAGACGATGACGTAGCCCATGAACAGCGCCATCAGCATGATGCCGGGCAGGACGCCCGCGACGAACAGCCGGGCGATGGATTCCTCGGTCGCGACGCCGTAGACGATCATGATGATCGAGGGCGGGATCAGCAGCCCCAGCGTGCCCGAGCCCGCGAGCGTGCCGATACTCATGCCCTCGTCGTAGCCGCGCCGGCGCAGTTCCGGCACCGACATCTTGCCGATGGTCGCGGCGGTCGCCGCCGACGAGCCCGACACCGCGGCGAAAATGCCGCAGCCCAGGATGTTGACGTGCAGAAGCCGTCCCGGCACGCGCCCGAGCCACGGCGCCAGGCCCGAGAACATTTCCTCGGACACCTTCGAGCGGAACAGGATTTCGCCCATCCAGATGAACAGCGGCAGCGAGGCCAGCGCCCACGAATTGCTGCTGCCCCAGACCGTGGTCGCCAGCACCCGGCCGGTCGGCGCGCTGGCGAACAGCTCCATGCCGATGAAGCCGACGCCGAGCAAGGCGAGCGCCACCCACAGCCCGCCGCCCAGCAGCAGGAACATGGCCGCGATCAGGACGATGGAATAGACGAGTTGTTCCATGGCCGCCTATTCCGCGAACGCCTTGTCCGGCACCCCATCGCCGGGTTTCGCCGCTTCCTTGGGGATTTCGGCGTCGTCGCCGGCGACGTAGAGCGGCATGTCGCCCTTGAGGACGCGGACGGCTTCTTCCGCCAGCGCCGCCGTCAGCGCCAGAAGCCCGATCGCCATGCCGCCTTGGGGAATCCACAGCGGCGCCGGAACGATGCCCGACGAGAGATCGTTGAAGCGCCAGGAATCGTAGGTCAGATCGACGGCGTAGTACGTGAAATAGCCGCTCAGGATCGTCCCCAGCAGGCAGACGGCCAACTCGGCGCCGCGCCGGGCGCGGCCCTTGAGCCGGGAGACGACGAGGGAGACGCGAATGTGGCCGCCGTGCCCCAACGTATAGGCCAGCGCGAGAAAGGACGACGCCGAGAGGAAGAACCCGGTGAATTCCGCGTAGGACGGAACCATCAGGCCGAGCGGCCGGCCGGTGACGAGCGCGAGCGCCCAGTCGAGAAGATTGGCCCCGACCTGAAGCAGGACCGCGACGGCGATGGCGACCAGGAAGACCGCGGCCAAGACGCCGCAGCCGCGATAAAAACCGTCGAGAAGGATGCGCATGGGGCGGAGCGGGATGAGCGGGAGGCGGCGACGGCCGGCGATCGCGTTCCCGCGCCGCCGGCCGCCCGGTTCCGCGCTACTTGCCGCGATAGGCCTTGAGGATGGCCGCGCCGTCGGCGCCGGCCTTTTTCACCCATTCGTCGATCATCTGATCGCCGATTTTCTTCAGGCCGGCCATCAAGGCCGCCGTCGGCTTGTGGACCTTCATGCCCTTCTCGGCCAGCGTCTTGGTCATCGTCTCGGTCTCGGTCATGGACGCCTTCCAGCCGCGCTCCTCGGCGGCCTTGGCCGCGGCCAGGATCGCGTCCTGGGTTTTCTTGTCGAGCGCCTGGAACGCCTTCAAGTTGACCAAGATGACGTAGTTGGGCAGCCATGCCTGGGTATCGTGATACTCGCTGACGTAGTCCCACGCCTTGGAGTTCACGCCGGTGGACGGCGAGGTGATCATCGCGTCGACGCGGCCGGTGGTGAAGGCGGTCGGAATATCGGGCACCTCGACCTGGGTCGGCACCGCGCCGGCCAGCTTGGCCAATTGGCTGGTCGCCGGGTTGTAGGTGCGGAACTTGATCCCACGCATGTCGTCGACGGTCTTCAGTTCCTTCTTGGCGTAGATGCCCTGCGGCGGCCAGGCGACGGCGTAGAGAACCATCAGCCCCTGCTGGCGCAGGACCTTGTCGGTCGCCGGCTTCGACGCCGCCCACAACTTGCGCGCCTCGTCGTAGTTGCTGGCCAGGAACGGCAGCGAATCGACGGCGAAGACCGGGTTCTCGTTGCCGAGGTTGGAGAGCAGGATTTCGCCGATCGGCACTTGTCCGCCGCGCACCGCGTTCTTGATCTCGGGATGCTTGAACAGCGAGCCGTTGGCGTGAACCTTGATCTTGATGGCGCCGTTGGTCGCCTTGTCCACGTCGGCCGCGAACTGGACGATGTTCTTGGTGTGGAAGTTGGTCTCGGGATAGGGCGTCGGCATATCCCAGTTGGCGGCCTGGGCCGATGCGGCCCCAAAGACGAGCGCCGCGCCGGCGGCGACAACGGTGGCGAGAATACGGTCAATGCGACGGGTCATGGCCCCTCCCCTGAGTGGATGGTTACGCGCCCGCCCCCGTCCGAGGGAAGCGGGGAGACGGGACCAGCGCGGTCGCGTCCGCTTGTGTTCGCGCGGGCCATCATGGCCCGCTCCGCCGGCGGAGGCAAAAGGTTTCCACCCCTCGGCAATGCTGGGCAACCGTCTGGACGGCCGGGCGCTTTCCCGCTAGAGCCTATCCCGCCCAAGAACGAAAAGAGGTCTCGACGTGGAAACCATCGATGCGGCGGTGATCGGCGCGGGCGTCATCGGCTTGGCGACGGCCAGGCGGCTGGCGCTGGCCGGACGCGAGGTGGTGGTGCTGGAAGCCGAGAACGCCATCGGCACCCAGACCAGCTCGCGCAATTCCGAAGTCATTCACGCCGGCATTTATTACGTCAAGGATTCGTGGCGGGCGCGACTGTGCGTTCCGGGCAAGCACGCCCTCTACCGCTACTGCGCCGAGCGTGGCGTCCAGCACCGCCGCACCGGCAAGCTGATCGTCGCCGTCGACGACGCCGAAGCTGCCCTGTTGGACGGCGTGCGCGCCCGCGCCGCGGCCAACGGCGTTCCC
>CAYIQU010000245.1:0-3681 GCA_964365645.1 uncultured Hyphomicrobiales bacterium
GCCGACATCAAGACGGTGACGGCGCTCGGCGGCTACGCCATGACCGCGATCACCGCGTTGACGGCACAGAACACGACGGGCGTTGAGGGCATTCACGACGTGCCGGCGGAATTCGTCGCCCGGCAGATGCGCATGGCGCTGATCGACATCGGCGCCGACTGCATCAAGACCGGGATGCTGCACCGCGCCGACGTGATCGAGGCGGTCGTCGCCGCCATCAAGGAATACGCGCCCGGCGTGCCGGTGGTGGTCGATCCCGTGATGGTGGCCAAGGGCGGTCATTTGCTGCTGGCGGGCGAGGCGATGCAGGCCATGCGCGAGGGGATCGTCCCCCTGGCGACTCTCGTAACCCCGAACATCCCCGAGGCCGAGGCGTTGACCGGCATGAAAATCCGCGACACGGACGACGCGGCGCACGCCGCCCGCATGATTTGCACGTTGGGTCCGAAGGCGGTCCTGATGACCGGAGGGCACCTGGAAGGGAATCTTGTCACCGACGTTCTCCTCCACGGGGACAAGACGTTCGAGGTCTTTCAAGCCCCCCGCATCGACACGCCGCATACCCACGGAACCGGGTGCACGCTGGCGTCCGCCATCGCCACCGGCATCGCCCAGGGGCTGGCGCTTCGCGACGCGGTCATCCGCGCCCGTCGTTATGTTCACAGGGCGATCGAGACCGCGCCGGAGTACGGGCGCGGGCACGGTCCGCTCAACCACGGTCATTCGATTCCCGAATTTCGTTGAGCGCATCCATGGACAAGGTCGTTTATCGCGTCGAAAACAGGCTCGATCCGGATGAGTTCCTGGATGTTCTTCGCCGCTCCGGACTCGCCGCTCGCCGGCCGGTCGATGAGCCGGACCGCATCCGGGGAATGGTCGAAAACGCCAACCTGACCGTCGCGGCGCGCGATTCGGATGGACTCCTGATCGGCATCGCCCGCTCGATCACCGATTTCGCCTATTGCTGCTATCTGTCCGATCTGGCGGTGGACGTTGCGTGGCAAAAGAAGGGAATCGGCCGGGAATTGATCCGCCGGACGCGGGACTCAATCCATCCCAAGGCGCTTTTGTTGCTGCTTTCGGCCCCGGCGGCCATGGATTACTACCCCCGAATCGGGATGGAGAAACTGGACACCTGTTTCGCCTTTCGTCGCCGGTCCTGATCCGGTTGGAAGCTGCAAGAATTGGTGTTTTCGCGATTTTTGGTTATCATGATTCGATTCTGGCCTAGTTTCTGGGCCTGGGTTCTCGCCGGACGACGGCGGACCGGAACGGAGCGGCAATGACCGGGATTGGAACGAACGTGACAAGATCGGGCTTGGCGCTTTTGCTGGCCGCGGGGCTTCTTGCCGGGTGCGGCGTTGCCCAGGAGGGCAGCGTGCTCAGCCCCTCGTTCTGGTCCATGAGCCCCCTCAACACCACCGGGCAGAACGATCTCGCCGATTTGGGCCTGGCCGAACTGGCCAAGGGCAACCACGTCGCCGCCGAGAATTATTTCAAGAAGGCGCTCAAGCTGAATCCGAAGGACGTGCACGCGCTGCTCGGCGCGGGAATGCTCTATCAGCAGACCGGGCAAGCGACGAAAGCGCGCGAGATGTACGAAGCCGTCCTCGCGCTCAGGCCCAAGGAAACGGACAAGCTTGTGTCGTTGGCCGAAACGCCGAGATCGATCGCCGAGATCGCCAACACCGGTCTCGGCCAGATCGAGGGACGCCCGTCGACGGCCGCTCCGGGCATGGAACCGCCGCCGGGCGGCATTTCAGGCGCGCCGAGCGGAAGCTTGATGCTGGGGCGGGCGCCGGACGCGGCGCCGATGCCCGGCGGGCCGCCGGTTGCGCAGATGCGCCCGCTGGGGCCGGGCGTGGCCGATGCCGCCCAGCGATCCTCGCCGATCGGGGCGAAGTTCTCGGGCGCCGACGCCAATGTCGTTTCGCGCTTCACCACCTTGCGCATGCTGCGCGAGCAGGGTCTCGTGACCGCCGAGGAATACAGCGCCCGGCGCCAAGCCAACATCGGCGCGCTGCTGCCGCTGACCTCGCCGCCGCCCTCGGCCGGGCTCGATCGCTCCGTCCCGCCGGCGGATCAGATCGTCGGCCGGCTGCGGGCAATCGGTCGGGCACTGGAAATGCGCGCGCTCACCGTCGCGCAACACGCGTCCGAACGGGCGATGATCCTCGATGCCCTGCTGCCGTCGGCGCCGGTGGTGGTGGCCAATCCTGGCGTGCCGCCGAAGGAAATGATGGCGGCGGCGGACGCGGTGCGGCGGATCGAATTCTTGCGCGACGGCGGCCTGGTCAGCGGCGAGGAATACGCCCGCGAGCGCAAGGCGGTCGAGATCGCCATGACCCCGCCCACCCCCGAACCGCTGCCCAAGGCGGCGGAAGAGGCCCCGGCGGCGACGCCGGCGGGCCCGGTCGCAAGGGCGGCCAAGGGCGGCCAGGCGGCGGTGCATCTGGCGTCCTATCGTTCGCGCCAGCAGGCCGATCGCGGCTGGCAGCAGATCAAGCGCGCACACGGCGAAATTCTCGGCAATCTCGAGCCGGAAGTATCCGAGGTCAATCTCGGCAAGGGCAAGGGGACTTATTTCCGCCTGAAGGCCGGACCGATCGCGGATAAAAAGGCCGCCGCCGACATCTGCGGCAAGCTCAAGCAACGCCGGCAGTATTGCGAGCCCGCCGATAACGGCGGCTGACGGTCGCCGTCTTTCAACGTCATCGAGCGCTTATTGGCCGCGCTGTACCGGCGCCGGTCGTAGCGACCCGCCGCCCGGAGAAGGCGCGCGCGACGCTCCGCCCATGAGGGACTTGCCGGTCATCGGCGATGGGGCACCCATGCCGCCGCCGCGCGGCGATACCGTAATGGTGATCTCGGAACCGCGAATACGGGCGCCCTGGATTTGAACGGTGGCGACGCGGTCGTCGCGGGAAAAGGTGATGACGCTGATCGGCGCGCGGATCGATGTCATTTCCTGCCAGCCGAGACCGGTCATGTCGCGCCGGTATTGCTCGAACAGGGCATAGGGGTCGGTGGAAACGCCGAGGGCCAGTTGCCCGTACCACGGCGCGTCGCCGAAGATCATCGTCCGTTCGACGTAAAGCTTCGCGCCCGGGGGAACGTAGACATCGGTGAACTGGGGCAGGCCGGGCGCCGAGGCGCCGCCGTCGTCGGACGCGGGCGAGGTGGTGGGCAGGATTCCGGCGG
The DNA here is from genome assembly GCA_964365645.1 of uncultured Hyphomicrobiales bacterium. GTDB lineage: Bacteria > Pseudomonadota > Alphaproteobacteria > Rhodospirillales > 2-12-FULL-67-15 > 2-12-FULL-67-15. The sequence continues at coordinate 3,202 of CAYIQU010000245.1, forward strand.
TCTGTTCGCAGGCGCCAAGAAGTGTTCCCGCTAAAAGAAGGGCGCTGAAAGAAGCGAGAGCGCGCGGGATCGTGGCGGTGTTGGGCATTCTGGTTTCCCCTCGGCGGCACTCAGGTATCGGCCTCGATGGCCTGTGGATAACCCAAGGTTTCAACACCCTACTAGCCCTTGGCGAAACACGCTAGCGGAGCGACTTTCCCTAGTCTCGGTTCAGTTCCGGTCCCGCCCGGAATCCCTTTTTGGGCGCGACGTTTTCGGGGGGAGCCGGGGTTGTTTTTCAGGATTCGCATGCCTATAATTCTCTCTGCGCCGTCGCCGTACTGGCGGCGGTCGTTCCGAATCGGTGAGGGATTTCGCCGCGGTTTGGCCTTCATGGGCCGGGACCGTGGGGTGTGGTTTCCGCGCCGGTTCCGGTTTTAGCTACCTGTGTTCTTGGACAAGTGGATAAGAGGAAGGGATGCGTGGGCGGCGGCTCGCGGG
>CAYIQU010000246.1:0-3672 GCA_964365645.1 uncultured Hyphomicrobiales bacterium
GGGCTGCTCGAAGCCGAGGTAGAGCGTGGGGCTCTCCTCGGAGATGGCCTGGAACGCTTGGAAAGGCTTGAACTCCTGCGCTGCGACGTCCGAAAAATCCGAGTACACGAAGTCGTTGTAGACCATCACTTGCTCGAAGGAGTGCTCGTTCTCCACGAATCGAAGCGAGACGTGCTTGAGCGACGGCGGGCGCAGGTAAGGAACGTCCGCGGGCACGGTTTCGGCGGTGGTGCCCAGCAGGCGGGGCAGGCTCAAGAGCGGCGCGTGGACGTCGAAGGGCGGCAGGGGGCTGCCGTGGATCACCACCCGCTCGACGCCGTCGAGGGTTTCGAGCAGGCGGGCAAGCTCGGCCGGGCATTCCACGATCACGCGCCCGCCTTTTTTCCGGGCCAGCGCGGCGTAGCGCGCGAACTGGATCGTGTCGCCGAGACCCGGCTCGTGATGAACGAACAACGTCGCGCCGGCGAGATCGCGGCCGTCCCAGGCCGGCTGCTTGAACGCGCGCGGCCGGGCGCGTCTCAATTTCCAGCGCCACTCGAACTCAGCGAAGCCTTGCTTGAAATCGCCCATCTGGAGGAACGTCAGCGCGCGGTCGAAATGGGCCTCGGCGTGGTCGGGCTTGGCCTTGAGGACCGCGTTGAAGCAGCCGAGCGCGGTGTCGGACCGGCCCATTTCGCGCAGCACCAGGCCGAAGTTGTAGAGGATTTCCGGCGACCCGGGCGCCAGCCGCAGCGCTTGTTGCAGGGCGACGGCGGCGTCCTCGAACCGGCCCAGCTCGCGCAAGGCGTTGCCCATGTTGGATCGGTAGTTGGCGGCCTCGGGGTTGAGCGCGACGGCGCGGCGATAGCTGGCGACGGCGGCTTCCCGTTTTCCCTGCGCGCGCAGGGCGCCGCCCAGGTTGTTGTAGACGTCGGGGACGTGGGGATTGAACAACAGCGATCGGCCGTAGGCGCGCACGGCGTCCGCCAGGCGTCCGCGCCGGTGCAGGTCGACGCCGATCGCGAACAGTCGCACGGCCTCGCGCGCGTGGGCGGCTTCGCGATCGATCGTCGCGTCGGGCGCCGCGCCCGGCTTCGTCGCCGCTTTCGCCGGTCCGGCCGCGACCTTGGGGCGCGGGGCGGCTTTGAGGGACGCTGGGGGTGCCGGTTTATCCGCCGCCATGTCGATCAACCATGCCTTGAATTCGGGCACATGGACAGCGTCGCGCCCGCTTCGCCTAAATCCCCGTCATTATTGGGCAATGCCATCCCCGACGCAACCCGGGAGCGACGTTTCGAACGGATTAGGGTGAAACGCCAACTTTCCAATGCCGATACAAAGTGTATCCTTTCCCGCGGATTGGCTGGCGGGGGGCGACTGCCCCCAGGAATCGCCGTCCGCTCCCCTGGGGATCGGAAGAAACCGCGAAGGAGAAATCGGAATGTTGTCGAACCTGAAAATCGCCGGCCGCCTGTGGGCCGGGTTCGCCGTGATCGTGCTGATCCTGGTGGGCGCGGTCGGCGTCTCCATCTGGCAGGTCAAGGAGATCGAGAAGGGCACCACCCTGATCGTCGGCACGCGCATGCCCGCCTTCGACAATTCCAGCCGGCTGACGACCGACGTCTACGCCTCGCTCGCCGCGTTGCGCGGCTGGATTTTGACCGGCAACGATAACTTCAAGAAGGAACGCGCCGGCGCCTGGGCCGACATCGATATCGCCCGCAAGAACATGGACGAAATCGCCAAGCGCTTCACCAACGAAAAGAACAAGCAGATCTGGGCCGAGGCCAAGACCGTCCTTGGTGAATTCGCCGCCGCCCAGGCGAAAGCCGAATCCATCGCCCACACCCCGGACCAGATGCCGGCGCTGAAAATTCTCTCGACCGAGGCCGCGCCCAAGGCCGGCGTCATCACCGCCGAAATCACCAAGATGATCGACGAGGAGCAAAAGCTCGACGCCACGCCGCAGCGCAAGGCGCTTTTGGGCCAGATGGCCGACGTGCGCGGCACCTTCGGCTTGGCGCTGGCGCAAATCCGCGCCTATCTGCTCACCGGCGACAAGCAGTTCGCCGACGGGTTCAAGACGCTTTGGGACCGCAACGAAGTCCGCTTCAAGGATTTGTCCGCCAACCAGGCGGCCATGACCGCGACCCAGCGCGACGCCTTCAAGAAGCTGGCGGACGCGCGCGCCGAATTCACGCCCCTGCCGCTCAAGATGTTCGCGATCCGCGCCTCGAACCAATGGGACATGGCGCAGTTCACCCTGGTGACCGAGGCCGCGCCGCGCGCGGGCAAGCTGCTCGACATGCTGGCCGGTCCCATCGGCCCCGACGGCTTGCGTAAGGGCGGCATGATGGACAGCCAGAAGCAGCTCCTGAACAACGACGCCGCCGCCAACGCCAAGGCAACCGAACAGCTCCTGATGATGGAATGGATCCTGCTGTTCGCCGGCATCGCGCTGGCCGGCGCCATCGCCTTCGTCACCGCGCGGTCGATCGTCAACCCGGTCAACGACATGACCGGGGCGATGACCACGCTGGCGAACGGCAACCTCGAGATTCAGGTTCCGGCCTTGGACAAGAAGGACGAGATCGGCCAGATGGCCCAGGCCGTCCAGGTGTTCAAGGAGAACGCCCAGGCGGTCAAGCGCATGGAGGCCGAGCAGAAGGAAGCCGAGGCCCGCGCCGCCCGCGAAAAGAAAGAGCTGATGCTGAAAATGGCCAACGACTTCGAATCCAGCGTCGGCGGCATCGTCGACGCCGTGTCCGCGGCGGCGACCGAGATGGAATCGTCGTCGCAGGCCATGAGCGCGACGGCCGAGGAAACCAGCCGCCAGGCGACCGCCGTGGCGGCGGCCTCCGAGCAGGCTTCGACCAACGTCCAAACGGTGGCCAGCGCGGCGGAAGAGCTTTCCTCCTCGGTCTCCGAAATCAGCCGCCAAGTCTCGCAGGCCGCCAAGATCGCGTCCGGGGCGGTCGAGGAAGCCAACCGCGCCAACGCCATGGTCCAGGGCTTGGCCCAGGCGGCGCAGAAGATCGGCGAGGTGGTGGAACTGATCACCTCGATCGCCGATCAGACCAACCTTTTGGCCTTGAACGCGACCATCGAGGCGGCCCGCGCCGGCGACGCCGGCAAGGGCTTCGCGGTGGTGGCCGCCGAAGTGAAGAACCTCGCCAACCAGACCGCCAAGGCGACCGAGGAAATCGGCACCCAGATCGGCGGCATCCAGGGCGCGACCAAGGACTCGGTCCAGGCCATCCAGTCCATCGGCAAGGTCATCAGCGAAATCAGCCAGATTTCGTCGACCATCGCCGCGGCGGTCGAGGAGCAAGGCGCGGCGACCCAGGAAATCGCCCGCAACGTCGATCAGGCGGCGGCCGGCACCAAGGAGGTCTCGTCGAACATCGCCGGCGTCACCCAGGCCGCCGGCGAGGCCGGCCAGGCGTCGGGCCAAATTCTCGAGGCCGCCAAGGATCTGTCGCGCCAGTCGGAAACGCTGAAATCCGAGGTCGGCAAGTTCCTGCACCAGATCCGCACCGGCTGATCGTCGGCGCAAGTATTCAAACGAAAGCGCGCCCGGTCCTTCGGATCGGGCGCGTTTTTTTATTCCCAAGCACCGACGCGGATCAAGACACCCCACCCACACCCCCTTAGCTTGCGCTCGGCCCCCACTCCCGCGCCAGCGGGAGAGGG
>CAYIQU010000247.1:0-3656 GCA_964365645.1 uncultured Hyphomicrobiales bacterium
GGATCGCCCTCGCCCGCGAACATCCGGGTCGGGTCCTCGTCCTCGCGCTTGAACGGGAACACCCCGCCGGTGAAGGGAAACCGGCCGGGAAGATTCTCCCGCCACAGCCAGCGCAGCAACTCGCCCTCGTCTTCCAGGCGCGGCAGCGCGATGCGCGGAATCCGCGACCCCGACAGGGTTTCCTTCTTGAGGGCGACCGGCGTTTCCCGGCCGCGCGATGCGACGCGGATTTCCGAGGCCTGGTAGGCTTCGCGCGTCGCCGGCCAGCCGTCGCGCAACGCGCGGGCATCCGTGTCGAGCGCGGCTTCCCGTTCGCGAATCAAGGGGTCCAGTTGGGCGGCGTCACGGCCGACGGCGGCGAGCATCCGCCGCGTCTCGCGCAACTGTTGGGACTCGCGGACGATCCGCGCTTGGGCCTCGCCGCGTTCGCGCCAGCCGCGCACGGTCTGGGCGATCTCGGCCAGATAGCGCGCGCGCTTGGGCGGCACGATGGCCTGGCCCGGTTCGGAATGATGCGTGGCGATCTTCGGCGCGGAACAAGAAAACGCGCCCAGGCCTTTCGCGCTCAGTTGAGCGAGAATCGCGCGATAGACAGCGGTCACGCCCGGATCGGCGAAGCGCGAGGCGATGGCGCCGAAGACCGGCATGTCCTCGGGCTTGGCGCCGAAGGCCTCGCGATTGCGTTGCACCTGCTTGGCCACGTCGCGCAGCGCGTCCGCCGCGCCCTGGCGGTCGAATTTGTTGATGACGACGATGGCGGCGTGATCGAGCATCTCGATTTTTTCGAGTTGGCTCGCGGCGCCGAATTCCGGCGTCATGACGTACAGCGGCAGATCGACCAGATCGACGATTCCGGCGTCGGCTTGGCCGATGCCCGGCGTTTCGACGATCACCAGATCGAACGCGGCGGCCTTGCACGCGGCGATGGCGTCGGCGAGCGTCGCCGGAACCTCGTGCGTCGCGCCGCGGGTGGCGAGCGAGCGCATGTAGATATTGGGCGCGGCGATGGCGTTCATGCGAATGCGGTCGCCGAGCAACGCGCCGCCGGTTCGCCGGCGCGTCGGATCGACGGCGATGACGGCGATCTTGGGTTCGGCGCTGTAGAGCCGGAAGCGGCGGATGACTTCGTCGGTGAGCGAGGACTTGCCCGCGCCGCCGGTGCCGGTGACGCCCAGCACCGGAACCGTCCGCCGCTGGGCGGCCAGCGCGCGAACGTCGGCCAGCAGTTTCGGTTTCAGCGTGCCCGCCTCGATGGCGGTAATCACGCGGGCGAGCGCGGCGTGTTCGCCCTGCTTCAGCGCGCCCAGCCCGGTGGGGGCGTCGGCGGCCAGATCGCGGGCCGAACGGCGGATCATGTCCTCGATCATGCCCTTGAGGCCCATCGCCTGCCCGTCGGCCGGCGAATAGAGGCGCGCGACGCCGTAGTCGTGCAGTTCCTTCATTTCGGCCGGCACGATCACCCCGCCCCCGCCGCCGAAGACGCGGATGTCGCCGCGCCCGCGCTCGCGCAACAAATCGATCAGGTACTTGAAGTATTCGACGTGGCCGCCCTGGTAGGAACTGACGGCGACGGCGTGCGCGTCTTCCTGGATGGCGGCGACCGCGACCTCCTCGGCCGAGCGGTTGTGGCCGAGATGGATGACCTCGGCGCCGGAAGCTTGCAGGATGCGGCGCATGATGTTGATGGAGGCGTCATGGCCGTCGAACAGGCTGGCCGCCGTGACGAAGCGCACCGGCCGCGCATCATCGCGCGGGCGAATCCCCGCGCGCCCATTATCAAGGTGCGCCCCTTTCGGGGTGCCGAGGCCTTTGGCGGTTCCTTCATCGGGCACGGCGCTTCGGTCTCCTTTGAGGGCCATTGTTCCCCCGGCGGCGCGCGGGAGGCAACAAGGCCGCTGAGTTTCCGTTTACGTAAACGTAAGCATAGCCCCTGCCGCCGTCAAACGATCCGCTGGGTCGGCCTCGGGCGATCTGGAGCCTATCTGGACCCCATCCCGAGGGGACTTTCGGCAAGGCAAAAACGAACTAACGTATTGATATTACAGAAAACACAGGGCAATTTCGCGATTTTCATCATCATTCATCGTCATTTCTCATCATTCATCATCATTTTCCGCCGTAACGTCTTGATGGGAAACGATTTCGGGAATCGGCCCTTTCGGGGCGACTTCAGAAACCTAATGTAGGACTATATACCATAATCAGGAAAGAATTGCAATAGCCTTGTCGGCGCGTTTTCCAAGGCGCGTTTTCCAAGGCGCGTTTTCCAAGGGGGGCCGGAGCCGGTATGCTTCCCCGTCCTATTTCTCTTAATTCTCCATTCCAACCGCAGGCCGGCATGAACGACATCCGCAAGAAGGCTTCGACCCCCGCCCCCGCTTCCGCCCAGCCCGCGAAGACGCAAGCGAAGGTGGCCGGTTTTCCCCGCACCCGGATGCGCCGCAACCGCCGCGCCGGCTGGGCGCGCGAGCTGGTTCGGGAAACCCGCCTGTCGGCCTCGAACCTGATCTGGCCGGTCTTCGTCGTCGAGGGCAGCCGGACCCGCCAGCCGATCGCGTCCATGCCCGGCGTCGAGCGCCTGTCGCTCGATCTGCTGGTCGAGGCCGCCGCCGAGGCCAAGAATTTGGGCATTCCCGCCCTCGCCGTCTTTCCGCAAATCGACGCCACGCTGAAAACGCCCGACGCCCGCGAGGCGCTGAACCCCGATAACCTGATTTGCCGCGCGGTGCGGGCGCTGAAAAAAGCGCATCCCGATTTGGGCGTCGTGTGCGACGTGGCGCTCGATCCCTTCAACAGCGACGGCCACGACGGCCTGGTCCGCGACGGCGTCATCGTGAACGACGAGACGGTCGAGGTCCTGTGCCGCCAGGCGGTGGTCCAGGCCGAGGCCGGCTGCGACATCAATGCGCCGTCGGACATGATGGACGGGCGCATCGGCCGTGTGCGCGACGCCCTCGACGCCGCCGGCTTCGCCGACGTGAACGTGCTGGCGTATGCCGCCAAGTACGCGTCCGCCTTCTACGGGCCGTTCCGCGACGCGGTCGGTTCGAAGGGCGCGCTGAAGGGCGACAAGAAAACCTACCAGATGGACCCCGCCAACACCGACGAGGCGCTGCGCGAAGTGGCCCTGGATATCGCCGAGGGCGCGGACATGGTCATGGTCAAGCCGGGCCTGCCCTATCTCGACGTGCTGTGGCGGGTGAAAGAGACGTTCCAAATGCCGACGTTCGTCTACAACGTCAGCGGCGAATACGCGATGCTGCGGGCCGCCGGCAATAACGGCTGGCTCGATTACGAGCGCGCGATGATGGAAACCTTGCTCGCCTTCCGCCGCGCCGGCGCCGACGCCATCCTCACCTACCACGCGCTCGAGGCGGCCAGGATTTTGGCGGCGGAATAAGCACGATGAGCGGCGATTGATCCGTATTCCTTTAACAATTCATTCCCGTTCCTCGTCGAACCCGGCCATGACGGATCTATCTTCTATCGTCATGCCCGGCCTTGTGCCGGGCATCCACGACTTACTTATGATCGCGGCGGCAAAAAAGACGTGGATGGCCGGGCCGAGCCCGGCCATGACGGATGAGTTGATATGAGCCCAGCCCGGCCATGACGGATATATCTTCTATCGTCATGCCCGGCCATGTGCCGGGCAA
>CAYIQU010000248.1:0-3654 GCA_964365645.1 uncultured Hyphomicrobiales bacterium
GGCGGCGCGAATTTGGTCCACGGACAGGCGGCGAGGCAATCGTCGCAGCCGAACACCCTGTTGCCCATCTGGGCGGCGAGATCGGGCGCGATCGCGTCCTGGTGCTCGATGGTGAGATACGAGATGCAGCGCCGCGCGTCGATGCGATAAGGCGCGTCCAGCGCCCCGGTCGGGCAGGCCTTCAGGCAGGCGTCGCAGGTGCCGCACAAATCCTCGGCCGGCGCGTCGGGCGGCAGTTCGAGAGTCGTGAACACTTCTCCCAGCAGCAGCCACGACCCGAATTGGCGCGAGACCAAGTTCGTGTGCTTGCCCTGCCAGCCGATGCCGGCGCGTTGCGCGAGCGGCTTTTCCATCACCGGCGCGGTGTCGACGAAGACGCGGACCTCGCCGCCGCAGGTGTCCGCGATCCAGCGGGCCAACGCCTTGAGGCGTTTCTTGAGGACGTCGTGGTAGTCGCGCCGCCGCGCGTAGAGGGCGATCCGGGCCGAGGTCGGATCGGAGAATGGGGAGGCGGCGGCGGGCGCATAGGACGCGCCCAGGACAATAACCGTGCGCGCCTCGGGCCACAGCGCTTCGGGCCGGCCCCGGACGTCGCGTTCGTCCTTCATCCAGGCCATGCCGCCGGCGCGGCCGTCGGCCAGGAACCGCTCCAGGGCGGCGCGCTCGCCCAAGCCCCGGGCGGGGGTGAAGCCGACGGCGGAAAAGCCCAGCGCGCGGGCCTTTTCCGCGATCCTCGCCTTGATGCCGGCGGCGTCTTCGGTCATGTCCGCTTGTTCCCGCCTCGGGCGCCGTGCTATGGGGTGCGCCGTCGCGTTTCCCCTAGGGTGCCATGTCATGCGCTTTCGCAACACCGTTCTTTATGTCCTGTTGATCGTGCTGGTGAACTGGGCGTTCGCCCACGTTCCGCTGGTCGCCCTGCCGGGCGGCGAGAAGTGGCCGCCGGTATCGCTGCTGGTCGGGTTCGTTTTCGTGGTGCGCGATTTCGCCCAGCGCGAAGTCGGCCACCGCGTCATCTTCGCCATGCTGCTGGCGGGCGCGGTCAGCTACGTCATGGCCAGCCCGGCGGTGGCGCTGGCGAGCGTGGCGGCGTTCCTGGTCAGCGAGTTCGCCGACTGGGCGGTCTACAGCTTCACCGGCCGGCGCTTTTCCGAGCGCGTGCTGATTTCCAGCGCGGTTGCCACGCCGCTCGACAGCGCCGTGTTCCTGGCCCTGATCGGGCACTTGTCCCTGGCGGGCGTCGTCGCCATGACGGCGTCGAAGATGGTCGGCGCCGTGCTGGTCTGGTGGCTGGTGCGGCGGCGGGAATCCCGGGCCGTGGTCTAAGGCCGCCATGGCCGACGCCGTCGTCCTTCTCTCGGGTGGGCTCGATTCCGCGACCGCGCTCGCCATCGCCAAGGCCGAGGGATTCCGCGTTCACGCGCTCAGTTTCCATTACGGCCAGCGTCACGCCGTCGAGGTCGAGGCCGCGCGCCGGATCGCGGCGACGATGGGCGTCGCCTCGCACCGGACCATGACCATCGACCTGCGCGCTTTCGGCGGCTCGGCCCTGACGGCCGACATTCCGGTGCCGAAGGATCGCGCGCCCGAAGCCATCGGCGCCGGCATTCCCGTCACCTACGTTCCGGCGCGCAACACGATCTTCCTGTCGTTCGCGCTGGCGCTGGCCGAGGTCGAGGGCGCGTTCGACATCTTCATCGGCGTCAACGCGCTCGACTATTCGGGTTATCCCGACTGCCGGCCGGAATACATTCGCGCCTTCGAGACGCTGGCCAGCCTCGCGACCAAGGCGGCCGTCGAGGGCCGGGGAGTCTTCGCGGTGCACGCGCCGCTCGCCTCGTTGACCAAGGCCGGCATCGTCCGGCGCGGGACCGAACTCGGAGTCGATTACGGCCTGACCGTGAGTTGCTACGAGGCGGCGGCCGATTTGAGCCACTGCGGCCGCTGCGACGCGTGCCTGCTGCGCCGCAAGGGCTTCGCCGAAGCGGGGATCGCGGACCCGACGCGCTATCGCGCGTAACGGGCGGCCTAGGCGCCCTTGACCACCAGGACCGGGCAGGGGGCCTGGTTGATGACCCGTTCGGCCTTGCTGCCGAACAGGATGCGGCCCAACCCGGTGCGGCCGTGGCTGCCCAGCACGATCAGGCCGGTCCGGCGGCGCTTGGCGAGATCGAGGATGACTTCCTCGGCGATGCCGCGCTCGACGAAGCCCTCGACGGCGATGGCGTCCTTTTTCAGGGCGGCGACGACGCGATCGACGATCTGGCGGGCTTCGGCTTGGCGGGCCTCGTTGTGGCTCGGCACCATGACCGAAACAACATCGAGGGGCGAGTCGCAGCAATGCGCGATGCGGGCGGCGGCGACGCAGGCCTCGTCGCTGGAGCGCGAGCCGTCGGTGGCGATCAGGACCGGTCCCCACATGACGGCGGTTTCGGGCACGACCAGCACGCTGCACGGCGCGTAGCCCATGACCTTGGCGGTGGCGTCGCCGAGCATAACGCGGGCGAGACCGCGCCGGCCGCGCCGGCCCATCACCACCACGTCGGCGGCGGTGTCCTTGGCTTCCTTGACGATGACCTCGTAGGGGTCGTGGCCGTAGCGCACGCCGGTCTCGATGGCGACGCCGGCCGGTTCGGCCGCCTTGCGGACGTCGGCGAGAATCGCCTCGGCCTTCTTGCGCTTTTCCGCGTTCATCTCGGGCGCGACCCCGTCGGAAGGATCGGGCAGCGCGGTGATGGCCAAGAGCTTGGCGCCGGCCTTGGCGGCCAGGGCGACGGCGACCCGCAGCGCGCCGGCGCTGTAGTCCGAGCCGTCGGTGGCGAGCAGGATCTTTTGGAATCGCCCGACGGGCGAGAGTTCGTAGGCAACCATGGTTCCACCCAAGGGTTCGGCCCGGTTGGTTCCGGGCGGGCGGGGCAGGGATGCCCCTTAGGGGAGCCATTGTCAGGGGGGGTGGCCCCGCCGCGCAAGCGGTCAAATCGCGACCTACCCGCCCTATTCCCGCCATATTGGGGAGGTACGTTCGAGCGTTAACACGATATCAGCAAATCCTGATCCACTATCCGATTCAAATCGTTGATCGAAGGTTGTTGCACGTGCTAAACGCTTTCGTACAAACCCCCGGTGCGACTTTCGGCGGAGCCTCCCTTTTTGCGGGCCGGCGAGACGGCATAATGTCCAAGTTCGACGCCACCATGATGGCGGTCACTTTCGCCGAACGCGGCGAAACGGCGACCGCGCAGCAGTATTTCGCCGGCGTTGCCGGACGCCTGACCGCGGGCGGGCGGCGTTCGTGGGGCGCGATCGCCAAGACGGCGGGACTTGGGTTGTTGAGCGCCGGCTTCTACGGCGCGCTGTATGTCTTCCAGAGTCCGATCATCGACTTCACGTCCAAGGGCGGCGGCCTTTCGACCGCGTTGGTGATCGCCATCGCGTTCGCGTTTTCCGCCGCGCACGGCGGCTTCACCGGACGCTTCTGGGACATTCTCGGCCTCAAGGCGAAGAGATAAGTTCCCATGGACGGCGTTTCCAACTTCATCGCGCTTAATCCGTTCATCGTCGCCGAGTTGTTCATCATCGGCTTCATCGGCGGGCTGGTCTCGGGCTTCATCGGCTCGGGCGGCGCGTTCGTGCTGACGCCGGCGATGATGAGCCTGG
>CAYIQU010000249.1:0-3645 GCA_964365645.1 uncultured Hyphomicrobiales bacterium
TCGAAGCCGTCCAACTCGGCCAGCAACTGGTTGAGGGTCTGTTCCTTCTCGTCGTGGCCGCCGAAGGGCGACAGCCCGCGCGCGCGGCCGAGCGCGTCCAGCTCGTCGATGAAGATGATGCACGGCCGCTGGCGGCGCGCCTGGTCGAACAAATCGCGCACGCGGGCCGCGCCGACGCCGACGAACATCTCGACGAATTCCGATCCGCTCATGGAAAAGAACGGCACGCTCGCCTCGCCCGCCACCGCGCGGGCGAGCAGCGTCTTGCCGGTGCCGGGCGGCCCCACCAGCAGAACCCCCTTCGGCACCCGCGCGCCGAGACGGCCGTAGCGTTCCGGGTTCTTCAGGAACTCGACCACTTCTTGCAATTCCTGCTTGGCCTCGTCGACGCCGGCGACGTCGGCGAACGTGACCTTGGTGTCGGTTTCGACGTAGACCTTGACCTTGCTTTGGCCGATGGACAGGAACCCGCCGCCCAGGCCCTGCTTTTCCGCGAACTTGCGGACCACGAACATCCACAACACCACGAACACCAGCATCGGCACGATCCACGACATCAGATCGCGCAGCCACGTGCTTTCCGGCGCGCCGGTGACCTTGACGCCGTATTGGGACAGATCGCGGGCGAAGTCCGGCTCGATGCGCAAGGTGGCGAACTGGCGCCGCCCGCTCGGCAGCGGCGTCTTGAGGGCGCCGTGAATGTGGCGCTCGCCGACGAAGATCTCCTCGACCTGGCCCTGGCGCAGCAGCGACTCGAACTCGCTGTAAGGAATGGTCTCGATGCGGCGGCTTTCCGCCCACAGCCCCTGCAGCAGGAGAACCGCGATCAGGGCGAAAACGGCGTACCAGAAATTGACCTGGGTTTTCTTGTTCATGGCCCCAGCATAGAAGATGCCTTGCCCCCTGTAAAAAAGGACCGGTTTCGGCGGGGCAATCGCCGTTAACCGCCTGTTAACCAATGGGACGGCATCCTGCGGCCTGCCATGACCGACACCGTTCGCGTTTCCCCCGCCGCCTCCGCCCCGGTTCTCGACGTCCAGAGCCGCGCCCAGCGCACCCAACGCGAGGTGCGGGCGCACGCCGCCGTCTACGCCGACAAGGGCGACAGCGCGGACATGCAGATGGCCGTCGCCAAGCTGCGCCGCTCGCTGGCCGCGAGCGAACCGCTCAGGCCCGACGTGCCGCGCGGCTATTACCTCAACTTCACCGTCTAGGTGCGGGCCCCCGGCGCTTTCCTTCGCCGTTGCGCCGCCGCCGTTCTTCTCGCGGCGGCGATGCCCGCCGTTCTCTTCGCGGCGGCGATGCCCGTCGTTCTTCTCGCGGCGGCGATGCCCGCCGACGCCGCCGATCTCGCGGTCGAAGTTCGGGATCTGCGTTCCGACGCGGGCGAGGTCCGCGTCGGCCTGTTCGACGTGCCCGCCACCTTCGCCACCGACGACGGCAAGATCGGCGAGCTGATCCTGAAAATCGAAAACCGCGTCGCGCGCGGGACGTTCCCCCGTCTCGCGCCCGGAACCTACGCGCTCGCTTCCTATCACGACGAAAACGGCAGCCGTTCCTTCGACCGGGGACTGTTCGGCTGGCCGCAGGAAGGCTTCGCCTTTTCCAACGACGCGCCGGTTTCCTTTTTCGGACCGCCGTCCTTCGCGCGGGCGGCGATCATCGTGCCCGAGGACGGCGCGACCGTCGCGATCCGGATGGTTTACTGGTAAGCTCGGCGGCCATGCCCGACCCCCGCGCCCGACTCGAAGCCCATCTCGGTATCCGCCTTCCCGACGGCATGGTCGAGGACGCACGGATGCTGGCCGAAGCCGCGTCCGCCCGCGCCCACGCGAAAGCGGCAACCCTGCCCGCGCCGCGCGATGCGGCGACGACATTAAAAGAGCCGCGCGATGCGGGAGGATTCCTCGCGGTTCTCGAATCCTTGGCCGAGGATGAGGCCGGTGGCTGACGAAACGATCTGTTCCCTGACCCTGGCCGAAGCCGCCGGCGCTATCCGAATGGGGCGCGTGTCTTCCGTCGAGGCGACCGAAGCCTGTCTTGCGCGCCTGAAACGCCGGGGCGGAGCGGACGATCTCAACTGCGTCGCCGGCCTGGACGAAGACGCCGCCATCGCCGCCGCGCGCGCCGCCGACGCCGCGCGAACGCGGGGCGATGAGATGGGACCGCTGCACGGCGTGCCGTTGGCCCACAAGGACATGTTCTTTCGCCCGGGTCGGATCAGCGCTTGCGGCTCGCGCATTTTGGCCGAAACGCCCGCGACGACCACCGCGACGGTTTTGGAAAAGTTGGATCGCGCCGGCGCGCTGGATATCGCCCGGCTCGCCATGGTCGAGTTCGCGTTGGGCCTGACCGGGCATAACGCGGTCGCGCGGGCGATTCCCCGCGCGCTTAACCATGCGTGGCGCCCCTACCGGGGCGACGATGCGTTGCGCCCCTACCGGGGCGATGGCACGCCCCGCAACCCGTGGGACCCGACGCGCATCACCGGCGGCTCGTCCAGCGGCCCGGCCGCCGCCGTCGCCGCGCGGCTGATCTTCGGCGCGATGGGGTCCGACACCGGCGGCTCGATCCGCTTTCCTTCCGCCTGCTGCGGCGTCGTCGGCCTCAAGCCCACCTACGGCCGCGTCAGCCGCGCGGGCGCGATGCCGCTGTCGCCCTCGCTCGACTGCATGGGACCCATCGCCCGCACCGTCACCGACGCCGCGATGCTGTTCGCCGCCGTCGCCGGGTTCGATGACCGCGATCCCGTGTCCAGCCGCCGCGCCGTCGCCGATCCGCTGGCGACCCTGGAGGCCGGAATCAAGGCCCTGCGCGTCGGCGTGCCGAAATCCTATTTCTACGATCCCGTCTCGCCGGCGATGGCGAAGCGGGTGCAAGACAGCCTCGATGTTTTCCGCCGCGGCGGCGCGAAGATCGTCGAGGTGCCGATCCCCGACATCGCCGCGACCAACCCCTTGACCACGCTGGTGACGGCGGCCGAGGGCGCGCACGTCAACGAACGCTGGCTGAAAACCCGCGCCGCCGATTTCGGCCCGCAGACCCTGGGCCGGCTGGTGCTGGGCCTGCTCGCGGACCCTGAGGCCGTCGCCTGCGCCCTGCGCTGGCGCCGCGCGATCGCGCGCGAATTCTGCGAAACGGTTTTTTCCGCCTGCGACGTGCTGCACACCCCGGTGATGGTCGAGACCCAACCGACCATCGCCGAATCCGACATCGGCGCGAACCCCGGCTTTTCCACGGCCATGGTCGCCATGGGCCATTGCACCCGGCCGTTCAATTTCCTGGGGCTGCCGGCGATTTCGGTCCCCTGCGGCTTCGGCGCCGAGGGCCTGCCCGTCGCGTTCCAGCTGGCGGCCCGGCCGTTCGCCGAGGCGGCCCTGCTGCGGGCCGCGCGGGCCTACGAGCGCGAGACGGAGTGGTTCCGGCGCGACCCGCGCTAAGCCCGCGCACGGTTCGACAGAGGTCTGGACAAGGTGAAAAGCCCTTAAGTCCTTGATCCGCCTGGAATCCGGTTCGGAAACGCGAATTTTCATCATCATTTATCGTCATTCATCATCATTTATCGTCATTTCCCACCCGGATGGGCGGGAGCGGCGCCCGCTGACGGCTAAAGGTGGATCGCTGGAGCATGGTGCGCTTATGTCG
>CAYIQU010000250.1:0-3632 GCA_964365645.1 uncultured Hyphomicrobiales bacterium
GAGCCAGTCGAGCGCGCTCGCCGCGTCGCTCAGTTCGCCCTGGCCGTTGTCGAACCGGCCCTGGGACCGGCCGACGCCGCGGAAGTTGAAGCGCAGCACCGAGAAGCCCCGCTGGACGAAATCCTGGTAGAGGGCGTAGACGACCTTGTTGTTCATCGTCCCCCCGTACTGGGGATGAGGATGCAGGATAATGGCGATGGGCGCGGTGGGGGCCTTGGCGTGGTGGTAGCGCCCTTCCAGCCTTCCGTCCGGTCCGTTGAAGATCACTTCAGGCATGGGGTTCTGTAGTCCTTTGAGGCGAAAGGCGTTTTACAAGATCGGGGCGGGATTCGGCGGTCCGTATTTTTTCTCGCTTTTTTTGCCGACCTAATCTTGACCTTTCTCCTAGGTTACTTATATTGGTTATTAACCCGATCCCAGTTGTGGGTACAACCCGGCGGGGCGTGCGGTTATAGACGATAGCGCGCTGATCCGTCACTAAAAATTGAGCGGTTTGCAGCATGTTCAAGGCCTTACGGGAAGATATGGACGCCTATCTGGCGCGAGATCCCGCCGCGCGTTCGGCGTTTGAGGTGGGTCTTCTCTATGCCGGTTTCCATGCCCTGGCGATGCATCGCCCGGCGCATGGCCTGTGGCGGCGCGGCTTTCGGCTGCTTCCCCGGCTGTTGTCCCAGTTCGGCCGGTTCCTGACCGGCGTCGAGATTCATCCCGGCGCGACCATCGGGCGGCGGCTGGTGATCGACCACGGCATGGGCGTCGTCATCGGCGAAACCGCCGAGATCGGCGACGACGTCACCATCTACCAAGGCGTGACGCTGGGCGGCACCTCGCCCGCGGTCAACTCGGTCGCCCAGGTCGGCCAGAAGCGCCACCCGACCATCCGCGACCGGGTCATCATCGGCTCGGGCGCGCAGGTCCTGGGTCCCATCGTCATCGGCGAGGGCGCGCGCATCGGCGCCAACTCGGTCGTGACCAAGGAAGTTCCCGCCGGCGTGACGGCGATCGGCATTCCGGCGCAGATCGTGATGCCCAAGGATCGGACCCAGGCGCGGGCCTTCGTCGCCTACGGCACGCCGGAAGGCTGCCCCGATCCGGTCTTGATGACCATCGAGAGCTTGCGAACCCAGATCGTCGATCTCAAGGAACGGGTCGAGGAATTGGAATCGGAGTTGCACGCGGAACAAGCCCACAAGACCGCCGACGGCGGCAAGACCCGCTAAGCGAACGACTTCAGTGAGTGCCGGGAAACCGGCGTAACCGACCGGGCGGGGGCGCCGGCCAAGCCGAGGAGAGAACGACCATGAAGCTCAGCACCAAAGGCCGCTACGCCGTCATGGCGATGGTGGATCTCGCCGCCCACAGCCGGGGCAAGCCGGTGGCGTTGGCCGACGTCGCCAGCCGCCAGGAAATTTCGCTGTCCTATCTCGAACAGCTGTTCAGCCGGCTGCGCCGGGGCGGCGTCGTGAAAAGCGTCCGCGGCCCGGGCGGCGGCTACCTGCTGGCGCGGTCCGAGGCGGAAACCCGCGTGTCCGACATCATCATGGCGGTGGACGAGCCGATCCAGACCACCCGCTGCACGCCCGGCTCGCCGACGGGCTGTCACACCAACAAGTCGCGCTGCCTGACCCATGACCTGTGGCAGGAACTGGGCAACCAGATTTATCTCTATCTCAGTTCCGTCTCGCTCGCCGACGTGGTCGACAAGCGCGTGCTCGGCTCCAGCGGCCAGGTCTTCCGCGCCGACGGCTCGGGCAACGGCAACCGCGTCGTCGCGGCCGAGTGACGGCCCGGACGGTTTCGGCTTAACCGGCGACAGACAGTCAGCGAGGGTTCCGTGACGAACGGCGCCGTCTATCTCGATCACAACGCCACGACCCCGCTTCGGCCCGAGGCCCGGCGGGCGGTCGAGGCCGCGTTCGCGACGACCGGCAATCCGTCCTCGGCGCACCGCTTCGGCCGGGCCGCGCGCCGCGCGGTCGAGGACGCGCGCGAGCAACTCGCCCGGCTGGTCGGCGCCCGACCGGACGCGGTCGTGTTCACCTCGGGCGGGACGGAAGCCAACGCGCTGGCGCTCGCCGGCGCCGGTCGCCGGCGCGTGCTGGTCTCCGCCATCGAGCATCCTTCGGTATTGGCCGCCGCGCCTGGGGCGACGCGGATTCCGGTCGACGGCGACGGCACGGTCGATCTCGCCGCCTTCGAGAACGCGCTGGCCGCCGATCCCGAACCGGCGCTGGTTTCGATCATGCTCGCCAACAACGAAACCGGCGCGATCCAGCCGGTGGCGAAGGCCGCCGAAATCGCGCGCCGCTTCGGCGCCCTCGTGCACTGCGACGCGGTTCAGGCGGCGGGCAAGATCGCCGTCGACGTGCGCGCGCTGGGCGCGCATCTGGTCAGCCTGTCGGGCCACAAGTTCGGCGGGCCGATGGGCACCGGCGCCTTGATCGTCGACGACGCGGTTTCCTTGGCCGCCCTGATCGGCGGCGGCGGCCAGGAACGCGGGCGGCGCGCGGGCACCGAGAACGTTCCCGGCATCGCCGGCTTGGGCGCGGCCGCCGAGGCGGCCTGGGCCGGACTCGACGCTTTCGCGCGGCTGGCGGATTGGCGCGACGCATTGGAATCGCGCGCGCTGGCGGCGGCGCCGTCGGCGCGGGTCGTCGGGCGCGGCGCGGCCCGGCTGCCCAACACCAGTTGCCTGGCGCTTCCCGGCATGGCCGCCGAAACGCAGGTGATGGCCCTCGATCTCGCCGGCGTCGCCGTCGGCGCGGGCGCGGCGTGCTCGTCGGGGAAAACCAAGGCCAGCCCGGTGTTGGCCGCCATGGGGCTCGACGCGGACACGGCCGGAAGCGCCATCCGGGCCAGCCTCGGCTGGACCACCGGGGAAGGGGACATCGAACGGTTTATCGAGGCGTGGACGGCGCTCGCCGCCCGCGCCCAGGCCGCCGCGGCCTAAGATGGACGCAACGAAAAAAGAAGGACGAGGGCTTAGAGTCATGGCGAACACGATGGAACAAGCGGCGCGGACGGCGCTCAAGAATCCGAGCAACGACGGGGCGCCCGTCTACCTCGACTATCAGGCGACCACGCCGACCGATCCGCGCGTGGTCGAGACGATGCTGCCGCATTTCAACGCGCGCTTCGGCAATCCCCATTCCCGCAACCACGCCTACGGCTGGCGCGCCGAGGAAGCGGTCGAGCACGCCCGCGAACAGATCGCCAACCTGATCAAGGCGAACCCGAAGGAAATCATCTTTACCTCGGGCGCGACCGAATCCAACAACCTCGCCATCAAGGGCGTCGCCCACTTCTACAAGGACAAGAAGAACCACATCATCACCTGCGTCACCGAGCACAAGTGCGTGCTCGACACCTGCCGCCACCTGGAGCAGGAAGGGTTCGAGGTCACGTACCTGCCGGTGCGCCAGGACGGCCTGGTCGATCTCGATCGCCTCCGGGAATCGATCACCGACAAGACCGCGCTGGTGTCGATCATGGCGGTCAACAACGAGATCGGCGTCATTCAGCCGGTGCGCGAGATCGGCCGGCTGTGCCGCGAGAAGGGCGCCTTCTTCCATACCGACTGCGCCCAGGCGGTGGGCAAGATTCCGCTCGACGTCGAGGGCATGAACATCGAC
>CAYIQU010000251.1:0-3625 GCA_964365645.1 uncultured Hyphomicrobiales bacterium
ACGGCGCCTACCTGCTGTTCTGGGCGGCGCGGAAATTTCCCGACCGCCTCGACCATCTCCGCGCCAAGCTCGAACAGTGGGGCGGCAACGCGTCGGGCGTCAACGTCGCCAACATCGACAACCTCGGCAACGTTCACCCGGATACTTTTTGGTGGCACCACAATCTCGGCAACGTGCGCGACCGGGCGTTCTCGGCTATCTGGCAAGACGTTTCCGATCCGCTCATGGCCGGCTTGAAGGCGCGCCCGCGCGCGATCAAGGGCCGCTGCGGCCCATGCCGTCATTTCGCCATCTGCGGCGGCAACACGCGGGTCCGCGCCTTGAAACTGACCAATGATCCGTGGGCGGAAGACCCCGGCTGCTATCTCACCGACGACGAAATCGGATTGTCCCGCGCCAATGCCGCTGAATAGACGGGTCCTCGTTCTTGCCCTGGCTTGCGTTTTGGCCGCGCCGGCGGTTCAAGCCGCGCCGGACGCGCCGGCGCTCTATAAAGAACATTGCGCCGAATGCCACGGCGCCGACCGGTTCGGCGGCACCGGCCCGGCGCTGCTGCCCGAGAACTTGGGCCGCTTGCGGCCCCAAGCCGCCGCCAAGGTCATCGCCGAGGGCCGCGCCGCCAGCCAGATGGCGGGCTTCGCCGACCGGCTGGACAAGGACGCGGTCGCGGCGCTGGCGCAATACATCTTCACCCCGATCCCGGTGCCGCAATGGGGCGAGAAGGAAATCGCGGCCAGCCGCGTCGTTCACGCCCGGCCCCAGGACTTGCCCGCCCGGCCGATGCACACGGCCGATCCGCTCAACCTTTTCACGGTGGTGGAAATCGGCGACCACCACGTGACCATACTCGACGGCGACCGGTTCGAGCCGCTGTGGCGGTTTCCCTCGCGCTTCGCGCTGCACGGCGGGGCCAAATATTCGCCCGACGGGCGCTTCGTCTATCTCGCGTCGCGCGACGGCTGGGTCAGCAAGTACGACCTCCACGGGCTGATGCCCGTGGCGGAAACCCGGGTCGCCGTCAACACCCGCAACATCGCGGTCTCCGGCGACGGGCGCTATGTCGCCGCCGGCAACGGCTTGCCGCCCTCCATCGTCATTCTCGACGCCGGCGACTTGAGCGTGAAAAAAATCATCCCCGTGGCGGGCGACGGCGGGAAGCCTTCCCGGGTCAGCGCGGTCTACGACGCCGCGCCGCGCAAAAGCTTTATCATCGCGCTGCGCGACATGCCTGAGCTTTGGGAAATTTCCTATGAGGACAATCCCCGCCCTGTCCCCAAGGGCCTGATCCACAACTACCAGGAAGGACTGAAGGAGGGCGCGTTCGACACCGGGCCGTTCCCGGTGCGGCGGATCAAGCTCGACGAATCCATGGACGATTTCTTTTTCGACCAGAGCTACACCAACGCCTTCGGCGCCTCGCGCGAGGGCGACAAGGGCCAAGTGGTGAACCTCAACGTCGGGCGCAAGATCGCCGAGGTCGCCTTGCCCGGGATGCCGCATTTGGGTTCCGGCATCACCTTCGATTATCAAGGCCGACCGGTGCTGGCGACCCCGCACCTGAAGGAAGGCATGGTCAGCGTGGTCGACATGCAGCGCTGGACCGCGATCAAGCGGATCAAGACGCCGGGGCCGGGATTTTTCATGCGCAGCCACGAAAACACGCCCTACGCCTGGGTCGATTCCTTCTTCGGCGGCCCGGCCCGGGATACCCTGCACATCATCGACAAGCGAACGCTGGAAATCGTGCGTACCGTCACGCCGGCGCCGGGCAAGATCGCGGCGCACGTCGAATTCACCCGCGACGGCCGCTTCGCCCTGGTCAGCGTGTGGGAAGACGACGGCGCGCTGGTGGTCTACGACGCCGCGACGTTCGAGGAAGTAAAACGCTTGCCCATGAAAAAGCCGTCGGGCAAGTACAACGTCTACAACAAGATCACCCGCTCGGCGGGCACCAGTCATTAACATGCCCGCCCCCGAGCACGTCTGCGACGTCCTCGTCATCGGCAGCGGCGCCGCCGGATTCGGCTTCGCCCTCGATCTTCCCGCCGGCCTCGATGTCGTCGTGCTGTCCAAGGGGCGGCTCGCCCAGGGCGCCACCAACCGCGCCCAAGGGGGCATCGCCGCCGTGCTGGGGGAAGACGATTCGTTCGAGGCGCACGTTCGCGACACCCTCGACGCCGGGGCGGGCTTGTGCGACGAGCGGGTCGTGCGCTTCGCGGTCGAGCGGGGTCCCGAGGCCATTCGCTGGCTTTCCTCGTTCGGCGTCGATTTTACGCGGGAAACCGAATCGAGGGACCCCCGCCGGCTTCATCTGACCCGCGAAGGCGGTCACGGGCACCGCCGCGTCGTTCACGTCGACGACGCCACCGGCCGAGCCATTCAGTCGTGCCTGGAAAACGAGGCCGCGCGACGGGCCAACCTGCGCCTGATGGAGAACAAGCTTGTCGTCGATCTGATCGTGCGGCCCGACCGGGACGGGCGCTCTCGATGCGCCGGCGCCTACGTCCTCGACCGCGACACCGGCCGGATCGAGACTTTCCGGGCGCGCCTGGTCATGCTGGCGACCGGGGGGGCGAGCGGCGTCTATCGGCACTGCACCAATCCGACGACGCCGGTCGGCGACGGCATCGCCATGGCCTGGCGGGCGGGATGCCGCGTCGCCAACATGGAATTCACCCAGTTCCATCCCACGTCGTTTTATCGGCCGGACGGCGAGGCGCTTCTGATCAGCGAGGCGGTCCGGGGCGAAGGCGGCGTCCTGCGCCTGCCGGGGGGCGAGGCGTTCATGGCGCGCTTCGATTCCCGCGGCGACCTGGCGCCCCGCGACATCGTCGCCCGCGCCATCGACCATGAAATGAAGCGGCTGGGCATTCCTTGCGTTTATCTCGACATCAGCCACCGTCCGCCCGAATTCGTGCGGCGGCATTTTCCCACCCTGTACCGCCGCTGCCTCGATTACGGCGTCGACATGACCGCCGCGCCGATTCCCGTCGTTCCGGCGGCGCATTACACCTGCGGCGGAATCGTCGTCGATCTCGACGCGCGAACCGACCTTCCCGGGCTTTACGCCGCCGGCGAATGCGCCTGCACCGGCTTGCACGGCGCGAACCGCCTGGCGTCGAACTCGTTGCTCGAATGCGTGGTGTTCGCCCGCGCGGCGGCGGCCCATGCCGCGCGGACGGTCGCGGACGTGCCGGGGCCGCTTCCGTCATGGGACGAAAGCCGGGTCCAAGCCTCGGACGAAGAGGTGGTTCTGAGTCACGATTGGGACGAAATCCGCCGCCTGATGTGGGATTACGTCGGGATCGTGCGCAGCGAAAGCCGGCTGGAGAAGGCGCGCGTCCGGATCGAGTTGCTGAAACGGGAAATCGAGGATTATTACGCCCGCTTTCGGGTGACGCCCCGGCTGATCGAGCTTCGCGCCCTGGCGACGGTGGCCGAGCTCATTATTCGTTCGGCGCTGGCGCGCGCGGAAAGCCGGGGCCTGCACTATCTCTTGGAGCATCCCCGGCCCGACGATTCGCGCCCGCCGCGCGACACCGTCCTGGTTCCGCCGCTTCGGGAGGGGCTCTAGAGCATGATGATTTTTAGCTGAATCAGATTTTGATTCCCAAACTGCTGGTGT
>CAYIQU010000252.1:0-3614 GCA_964365645.1 uncultured Hyphomicrobiales bacterium
CGCGGGCGAGGTGGCGGCCGAAACCTTGTGTCTGGCCCTCGATCCCTTTCCCCGGACCCCTGGCGCGGCGCTGCCGCCCTTGATCGAAGACCCCGGCGAAAAGGGAAATACAGCTGATAAAACAGGGCCTTTTGCCGTATTAGCCAAGCTCAAGAAGGGGCGCTAGTATCGCCTTTGCGGCTTGCCCTTAGGGGACGAATTGTTTATTTAAGCGCCGCGCGCCCGACAATCCGGGACTCAAAGGAACATTCAGGAAAAATACCGCCATGGCCGTCCCGAAAAGAAAAACTTCCCCGTCCGTCCGCAACATGCGCCGCTCCCACCACGCGCTTAAGCCTTCGGCGCGGGGGGAGTGTTCCAACTGCGGCGAATTGAAGCGACCGCATCACGTCTGCCCCGCCTGCGGGCACTACGACGGCCGCGAGGTCAAGCCCACCGCCCAGTCCGGCGAGGCCGCCTGAACGATTTCGTCGATTGCGAAAGGCCGATGGGAGGGAGTCTGCCTTGAGCACGCGCCTCACTTTGTCCGTCGACGCCATGGGCGGCGACGCCGCCCCGCAGATGGTGATCGACGGCGTGGCGTTGGCCGCGGACAGGCTGGCGAACGTCGATTTTCTCCTGTTCGGCGACGAGACCCGAATCGCGCCCCTGGTGCGCGCCCATAAGAATCTCGACGGGCGGGTTCGCATCCGCCACACCGCCGATATCGTCGCCGCCAACGACAAGCCCTCGGTCGCGCTCCGCGCGGGGCGCAATTCCAGCATGCGGCTGGCCATCAACGCCGTTCACGACGGCGAAGCGGCCGGGATCGTTTCCGCCGGGAACACCGGCGCCCTGATGGCCATGGCCAAGTTCGTCCTCAAAACCCTGACCGGGATCGACCGTCCGGCGATCGCCGGCTTGTTCCCGAACCTGCAGGGGCAGACCGTGGTGCTCGACCTCGGCGCCAACGTCGAATGCGATGCCGACAATCTGGTTCAGTTCGCGATCATGGGCGAGGTGTTCGCGCGGCGCGTGCTGGCGATCGAATC
Source organism: uncultured Hyphomicrobiales bacterium (assembly GCA_964365645.1). Lineage (GTDB taxonomy): Bacteria > Pseudomonadota > Alphaproteobacteria > Rhodospirillales > 2-12-FULL-67-15 > 2-12-FULL-67-15. Next base: position 1,032 of record CAYIQU010000252.1, read on the forward strand.
GCCCTTGGTCGGCCTGCTCAACGTCGGCGTCGAGGAACTGAAGGGCCACGACGACGTCAAGCGCGCCAGCGCCATTTTGCAGCAAACCCACCTGCCGATCCGTTTTCGCGGCTTCGTCGAGGGCGACGACATCACCGCCGGCACCGTCGACGTGGTCGTCACCGACGGATTCACCGGCAATATCGTGCTGAAAGCGGTCGAGGGGACGGCCAAGATGTTCAGCCGATTTCTCAAGGAAGCCCTGACCAGCACCCTGCCGGCGCAAGCCGGCGCGCTTCTCGCCCGGCCGTCGTTGTACCGTTTCCGCGACCGGATCGACCCGCGCCGCTACAACGGCGCCATGTTCCTCGGGCTAGACGGCATTTGCGTCAAAAGCCACGGCGGCACCGACGCGTTCGGGTTCGCCAACGCGATCAACGTCGCCCATCGGCTGATCGCCGACGACATCAACGAAGGAATCAAGGAAGACCTGGCCCGCCAGACCGCCGACATATCGGCGACGGGCGAGGCCGGCGCCCGCTCATGACCCAGTTTCGTTCTCTCGTCCTCGGGTCCGGCTCCTACCTGCCGGAACGCGTCGTCACCAACGCGCAACTGTCCAATGTCGTCGCCACGTCCGATGAATGGATCGTCGCGCGCACCGGCATCCGCCAGCGCCACATCGCGGCGGAAGGGGAGATGACCTCCGATCTGGCGCTGGCCGCCGGGCGCCGCGCGCTGGACGCGGCCCAGGTCAAGGCCGACGAGGTCGATCTGATCGTGCTCGCCACCTCCACGCCCGACCGCACGTTCCCGGCGACGGCGACGAGCGTCCAGGCCAAGCTCGGCATGACCCGGGGCGCGGCGTTCGACGTGCAGGCGGTTTGTTCGGGATTCATCTACGCGCTGGCGGTGGCCGACAACTTCATCCGCGCCGGCCAGGCGCGAACCGTCCTGGTGATCGGGGCGGAAACGTTTTCGCGGATTCTCGACTGGACGGATCGCACCACCTGCGTGCTGTTCGGCGACGGCGCGGGCGCGGTCGTGCTGCGCGGCGAAAAGGCCAATGGCGCGGCCAACGGCAAGGCCCGCGGCATTCTCTCGACCCATATCCATTCCGACGGCCGTCACGCCGATCTTCTTTACGTCGACGGCGGCCCGTCCTCGACCGGAACCGTCGGGCAGCTGCGGATGCACGGGCGCGAGGTGTTCCGCCACGCCGTCGTCAATCTCGCGGGCGTGGTCGACGAGGCGCTCGCCGCCAACGGGCTTTCCCGGGCCGACGTCGACTGGCTGGTGCCGCACCAGGCCAACCGCCGGATCCTCGAAGGCACCGCCAAGAAGCTGGGTTTGCCCGAGTCGAAAGTGGTGGTGACGGTGGACCGGCACGCCAACACGTCGGCGGCCTCGGTCCCGCTGGCGCTGGACGAAGCCGTCCGCGACGGCCGCATTCAGCCGGGCCAATTGCTGCTGTTCGAGGCCATGGGCGGGGGCTTCACTTGGGGTGCCAGTCTGGTGCGCTGGTAGCCACCCGCGCCCGGCGCGCGCGAAGCCCCGACACGAGGTGTGTTAAAATCGCGCCCCAACTTCCTGATATTGACGGATTAATCCCCCGGGGCTAGGGTTTCGAGAAGACCATCGGAACCGGGGGCTTGGATCATGTCGGGAAAGACGATTACGCGCGCGCAACTGGGCGAAGCCGTCTACCAGGAAGTGGGACTTTCCCGCAACGAGTCGGCGGATCTTCTGGAAACCGTCCTGAACGAAATCTCCAACGCGCTCGCCAAGGGCGAGACCGTCAAGATTTCCTCCTTCGGCAGCTTCTCGATCCGCCAGAAGGGCCAGCGCATCGGCCGCAACCCCAAGACCGGCGAGGAAGTGCCGATCCTGCCTCGCAAAGTCCTGGTCTTCCGGCCTTCCCAGGTCCTGAAAAGTCGCATCAATCAACGCCGGCCGCCCGCGCCTTGAACCCCGGGCCGTAGCCCGCCATGTCGGCGCCCCAACCCGTTTCCGCCGCGTCCCCGGGAGGCAAGTCCCCGGACGCTTTTCGCACCATCAGCGAGGTGGCGAGCGAACTCGATCTGCCCCAGCACGTGTTGCGATTCTGGGAAACGCGTTTTTCCGTCATTCGTCCTTTGAAGCGCAGCGGCGGCCGGCGCTACTACCGGCCCGAGGACGTGGCGCTCTTGCGCCGGATCAGGGATCTGCTCCGCGACAAGGGCTACACCATCAAGGGCGTGCAGAAACTGCTGCGCCAGGGCGGCGGCCCGCGCCTGGACTCGGCGTCGGACGAGGAGGCGATCGCCGTCTCCGACGATCCTCCGGCGGAAACGCCCGAAGCGCCGCTTCCTTTGGCGGATGCCGCCGAAGGCGATCCCCAAACGGCCGCCCAGCCCGCCCGGGCCTCGCTGTCGCCCGCCCTGCGGGCGGAGTTGAAAGGCGTCTTGGCCGAGTTGGAATCCCTGCAAGCCCTGATCCGCCGATAGGCTGATAACGCCGGAAAAGCCGCGTTTCAGGCGCGATGAGCTTTCATTGCACCGCCGGGTCGCGGCGCGTATAGTCCGCGCCTCGTCGAAAAGCCGATTTCGGAGCGTGGCGCAGCTT
>CAYIQU010000253.1:0-3611 GCA_964365645.1 uncultured Hyphomicrobiales bacterium
CTCCTAGCCCACACCGATTTTTCCCAGCGTCGCGGCATGTGGGGGTTTTGCAGAGGCTCCCTAGAGCAAGGAATGCCGCTATCATCTCGCTGAAACGCACGGGATCGACCATTCATCCGGGACACTTGGGAAAATGTTCAAATTCGGCGGAATATCGTCGAGGGTTAATTGTTTTCCTCAAAAGGGCCGGACACGCTAAAGAGACCGTTATGACATCGCTTCGCCATGCCGGCGCGGGACGAACTCGTTCCGTGAGGCCGCTTCCAGCCCTGTCGGGGCTCGTCCTGACGATGGCTCTGATCGGCATTGGGTTGCCGGCTCGGTCCGCCGACAAGCTGGTGTTGACGTCGGGCGTGCTCGCCCCCTACACGACGCCGGATCGTCGCGGTTTCCTCGATCAGGTGGTCGCGAGGGTATTTCGCGAAATCGGCCGCGAGGCTGAGTTGTTGATCTATCCGACGGCGACCGAACGATCGATGCTCAACGCCAACGAAGGCATCGACGACGGCTTGGCCATGCGCATCGCCGGCCTCGAAAAGCAATATCCGAACCTGATCCGAGTGCCCGAGGAAGTCGCGGTCAACGACTTCGTTGCCATAACCACCACGCATCGTTTTACCGTCGACGGCTGGGATTCCCTGTCGCCCTATGTCATCACGTACATCCTCGGCTGGAAGGTGTTCGAGGTGAACGTGCCGAAAGGGAAGGAGCTGACGCGGGTGCGCGATGCTGAACAGCTCTTCACGCTGTTGGCCAAGGGCCGTGCCGATGTCGCCCTTTATGAGCGCTGGCAAGGTCTTGCCCAAATACGCGCCATGGGCATCAAGGCGCAGGTCATGGAGCCCCCGCTGGTGCGAACCAACATGTATATGTACCTGCACAAGAAACATGCGGAGCTGGTGCCGCTGGCGTCGGCGGCGCTGGCCAAGCTGAAAAAAGACGGAACCTACCGGCAAATATACGACTCGACCCTGAAGCCGAACGCGAATTGAGTTCCGTCATGGGTTTTTTGTCAAAATTACGTCCCGGCAAGCTGGCTGTCCGACTGGCGGCGTACGTGATTCTGTTCAGCTCCGCGATCGCGGTCGTCATCACGGCGGTCGAATTGGGGACCGAGTATGCTCGAGACCTGCGCGGCATCGATTCCCGCATAGAACAGATAAAGGACGCCTATCTCGACAGCATGGTCGAAAACGTTTGGGTGGCGGACAAGGAACGTATCGATATCTTGTTGCTCGGCATCACGCGCCTTCCGGATTTCGTCATGGCCGAAGTCCGAATCGACGGCGGAACCCTGCTCCGTCAAGGCAAACCCTTGAACGAGGTGGGAACGACACGCGCGTTCCCCTTGCGGCGCATGCACCGCAGCCAGTTGCAAAACATCGGCGAACTGGTCGTGTCCGCTTCGTACGAGAATGCCTATCGGCGCGTGCTCGATCGTTTGGTGTTCTTTCTGGCCGCCAACGGCGGAAAGACCCTTCTGGTCGCGATCTTCATATTCTTCGTTTTCTATCGGCTGGTGGGACGGCCGATCGAGCAGATCGCCCGTCACGTTCGGGATTTCAATCCCGAACGCCCGTATGCGCCGATGAACCTGTCCCGGGCCGGCGCCGGCACCGAGGACGAGCTCCATGAGGTCGAGGACGCCTACAATCAAATGGCGCAACGCCTTTCGTCCTATCATGAGGCGGTTAGATATCGCGAAGAAGAACTCAGTCGGCTCAACGTCGATCTTGAGGTGAAGTCCGTGGAGCAGCGGGTGACGGCCGAGGCGATTCGCCTTGCCAACGCGTCCCTGGAAGAGCGGGTTGAGCAGCGCACCCGGGAATTGACCCAGGCGAAGACGGACGCGGAAAGTTATTTGACCCATCTGCGGTCGGCGATCGAGGCGATTTCCGCCGGATTCGTGATGTTCGACGCGGATGAACGCCTGGTTCTTTGGAACGAGGCTTACCGCAGAATCAGCAGCAAGACCGCGCATCTTCTCGTTCCCGGCATCAAGCTTGAGCCCTTGCTTCGCGCCCGGGTGAAGGCCGGAGAAATAGCGAACATCGAAGGCGATGTCGAAGCCTGGATTCAAAAGAGACTATGGCGCTATCGGAATCCTGGCGAACCCTGGGAGGTCGTTACCGATACCGGAGCCGTTCATCTGATCCAGGAACAGGCCACCCGGGACGGCGGGCGTATCATCCTGAGAACCGACATAACGGCCCTGAAGGACAACGAAAAACGGATGGCCGAGCTTCACGCCCATCTCCAGGGCGCGCTGGAAAGCATAACCGCCGGGGTTATTATTTTCGACAAGAACGAAAAGATCGTCGCCTTCAACGACAGTTTTCGCAAGGCTGTTCTTCCGTTCTCTGCGCGCTTGAGGCCCGGCGTAAGCTTGGAAGAATGGGTTTCCCACATCTCGGCCCAGGGACATTATGGCGACGTCGATCCTGATTTCGTCGCGGAAAGGATTCGAAAGTTCCGGAATTTGGAAACGGTCGAATTCACCGAGCGCTGGTCCGACGACAGCGAGCACCTGATAATGGCGCGCCACTATAGAACGCCCGACGGCGGCACGTTTATCTTCAGGGAAGACGTGACCGCCCATAAGCGAATCGAGGAGCGGCTGCGACACGCGCAGAAACTAGAGGCGCTCGGCAATCTGGCGGGCGGCGTCGCCCACAGTCTGAATAATCTGTTGTTGCCGATCATGGCGCTCAGCAAGCTGACGGTCGATGGCCTTCCCAGTGCCAGTCCTTCCCGGCCCATCCTCGAAAAAGTCGTCGAGGCGAGCTTGCGGGCCAAGGACCTGGTCGCCCGGGTTCTCGCGTTCAGCCGCCAGGATGCACCGCGAAAAGCACTTGTCGATTTGCGCGCGGTCGTGAACGACGCGGTGCGGCTGGCGCGCTCCAGCATTCCTCCGATTATCCATCTCGAGTCCGGAATCGTCGCCCAACCGGTTCCGGTCATGGCCGACACGCCGCAAATCGAGGCCGTAATCCTGAACCTCGTCAATAACGCGGTTGCCGCCATCGGCGACAGAAAGGACGATCATGCCAATGGACGCCTCGCCGTGCGCCTTTGGATTGAGCCGTTTGGGCCTTCGGCGAAGCCCGGTCTTTCGAGGATCGCCCCCGACGGATATGCCGTCATCGAGGTGGAAGACAACGGGATCGGCATGAATGCCGCCACCAAGGCGCGGATTTTCGACCCCTTCTTCACCACCAAAAAAGTGGGCGAAGGCACGGGTCTCGGTCTTTCCATGGCCCATGGCATCGTCGAGGAACACGGCGGCATGATCGAGGTTGACTCGACATTGAGCAAGGGAACGTCTTTCCTTATTCATCTGCCTCTTGCTAGTCTTGTCGCCGAGGCGGTCCCGGCCGCGACGGAAGCCGAATCAAGAGCCGACTAATGGAGCATTCCGCGTGCCTCGTATTCTGGTGATCGACGATGAAAATCTGGTTTGTTTCACGATCGAGCAGATTCTCGCTTCGGCCGGACATACGGTCGTCACGGCTGAAAACGGCGCGGTGGGCCTGCGCCGCCAGCGCGAAACGCCGTTCGACCTGGTGATTACCGATATCCTAATGCCCGAACAAGACGGCATCGAGACCGTT
>CAYIQU010000254.1:0-3607 GCA_964365645.1 uncultured Hyphomicrobiales bacterium
CACCACCCAGACCCTCGAGGGACGCGGTTTCGAGATGCCGCAGTTGCCGCCCGGCTCGCCGTTCGAGGACTTCTTCAAGGAGTTCTTCGACCGCAATCCCGGCGCGCAGCAGCAGCGACCACGGCGCGCGACCTCGCTGGGCTCGGGCTTCATCGTCGATCCGGCGGGCTTCGTCGCCACCAACAACCACGTCATTCAGGATGCGGACGAAATCACCGTGATCCTGCACGACGGCACCCGCCTCAAGGCCGAGGTCGTCGGCCGCGACGCCAAGACCGACATCGCCGTTCTCAAGGTGGCGCCGACCACCAAGCTGTCGGCGACCAAGTTCGGCAACTCCGATAAGGCGCGCGTCGGCGACTGGGTCATCGCCATCGGCAATCCCTTCGGGCTGGGCGGCTCGGTGACGGCGGGCATCGTCTCGGCGCGCGGGCGCGACATCAACGCCGGTCCCTACGACGACTTCATCCAGACCGACGCCTCCATCAACCGGGGCAACTCGGGCGGCCCGCTGTTCAACCTGGAAGGCGAGGTCATCGGCATCAACGCCGCGATCTTCTCGCCGTCGGGCGGCAGCGTCGGCATCGGCTTCTCGATTCCCACCGCCACCGCCGAACCGGTCATCCGCCAGTTGATCAAGGGCGGCGAGGTCAAGCGCGGCTGGCTCGGCGTTCACATCCAGGCGGTCACCGACGAGATCGCGGAAACGCTCGGCATGAAAAGCGCGACCGGCGCGCTGGTCGCCAGCGTCATCAAGGGCGGCCCGGCGGAAAAATCCGGGCTTCAGGCCGGCGACGTGGTGCTGAAGTTCGACGGCCGCGAGGTGGGCGAAATGCGCCGCCTGCCGCGCCTGGTCGCCGACACCGAGGTCGGCAAGAAGGTGCCGGTCGTGGTCTGGCGCGAGGGCAAGGAAACGAAGCTCGACGTCGCCGTCGGCCAGTTGGAGGAAGAAGCCAAGGTCGCGGCGCGCGGCGACAAGAAAGGCGGGAAGAAAGGCGGCAACGGCAACGGCAACGGCGTCGTCGTCGGCGATCTCGGCCTGACCGTGACGGAAGCCAACCCCCGCGCGCGCGAACGCTTCAAGATCGAAAAAGAGGTCAAGGGCGTGATCGTCATCGCGGTCGAGGAAGAAGGTCCGTCCGCCGAAAAGGGCATCCGTCCCGGCGACGTGATCGTCGAGGTCGGCCAGCAGGAAGTGACCAAGCCTGCCGACATCGTCGCCCGCATCCGCGACGCGAAGAAGGCCGGGCGCAAGTCCGTGCTGCTGCTGGTCGAGGGCCAGGGCGGGCTTCGCTTCGTCGCCGTCCGCCTCGGCAAGGGCTGAGACGGGATCGCGGCGCGCGGAGCCGCAAGCCCGCCTAGTCCCGGAACGCGGCCTTGGGGTATCCCTGCAGATAGAGCAGCGCCGTCAGGTCGGCGCGGCGCACGCGCGTGGGCGCGGCCGCGTCCACCGTCGGCTTGGCGTGGAAGGCGACGCCGAGGCCCGCCGCCTGGATCATGGGCAAATCGTTGGCCCCGTCGCCGACCGCGAGGGTTTGGTCCAGCGCCAGCCCCAGGCGGGTGGCGGTCTCGATCAGGGTCCGTCGTTTCACTTCTTTATCCAGGATCGGTTCCGCGACCCGGCCGGTCAGCGTGCCGTCGGCGATTTCCAGCTCGTTGCCGACGTCGGCGTCGAACCCGGCCATTGCCCGCACCCGCGACGTGAAAAAGCGGAACCCGCTGGAGACCAGCAACGTGTGCGCGCCGTGGGCGCGCATGGTGGAAACGAGCGTCTTGGCGCCGGGGTTGAGCCGCGTGCGGGCCAGGGTCTTGTCGAGCGCGTCGGCGGCGAGTCCCTTGAGCAGACCGACTCGTTCACGCAGCGACTGGCGATACTCGATCTCGCCGTTCATGGCCCGCGCGGTGATGGCCGCGACCTTGTCCTTCAGGCCGACGAAATCGGCGAGCTCGTCCAGGGTTTCGCCCTCGACGATGGTCGAGTCCATGTCCGCGACCAGCAACGCCTTGCGCCGGTCCCGGGCGGGCAAGGCGGCGATTTCCAGTCCGGCCGCGCCCGGCATCCGGCGGACAGAGGCCTCGGCGGCGGCGCGCGCGATCCCGGCGAAGGGAATCTCGGCCGCCAGGCCCGGCGCCAGCCAGCGCGGCGGCGCCGGCTCGCCGCCTTCGTCATTGAGCAAATCCGCGACGGCGGCGACAATGCCCTCGCCGAGCGGCATGTCTTGGGAAGGCGCGATCAGGACCAGGACGGATTCCATCGCGGCTAGATAGAGGGTGTTCGGTGACGGACGCAAGCGAAACGAAGACGAATCCGGTCATCGTCGTCGCCGGGGCGACGGGCAGCGGCAAGTCCGCGCTGGCCCTGGCGCTGGCCCGCGCCTTCGGGGGCGCCATCGTCAACGCCGACAGCCAGCAGGTCTACCGCGAGCTGCGGATTCTCACCGCCCGGCCGACGGCGGCGGAGGAAGCCCAAGTTCCGCACTCTCTGTTCGGCTGCTTGTCGGCCTCGATGCGCTGCTCGGCCGGGCGCTGGCTGGGCCTCGCCCTGGACGCCATCGCCCAAATCCGCCGCGCGGGACAGTTGCCCATCGTCGCGGGCGGCACCGGACTTTATCTCAAGGCGCTGCTCGAAGGCATCGCCGAGGTGCCGCCGGTCCCGCCCGAAGCGGTGCGCGCCGCCGTTGCGCGGCTGGCGGACATCGGCGGCGAGGCGTTCCGCGCCGAGCTTGCCGCGCGCGATCCCGAAAGTGCCGCCCGCCTGCATTCCGCCGACCGGCAACGGCTGGTGCGGGCCATGACGGTGGTCCAGGCGACCGGCGTGCCGTTGCGCGAATGGCAGCGCCAGGCCAAGGACCGCGCGCCGAACGCATCGCCCGTTGGCCGCTTCCTGATCCTCGCGCTGGCGCCGCCCCGCGCCGCGTTGAACGCCGCGCTGGACGCGCGTTTCCAGGCGATGAAGGCCGCGGGCGCGCTCGACGAGGTCCGCGCGCTGGCCGCCCTTCATCTCGATCCGACCCTGCCGGCCCTGAAGGCGGTCGGCGTCGCCCAGTTGCTGGCCCACCTCCGGGGCGAGGCGACGTTGGACGAAGCCGTGGCCCAGGCCCAGCGCGCCACCCGCCAGTTCGCCAAGCGCCAGGAAACGTGGCTCAGGGGCCAGCTGCGCGCGGACCACGTGTTCGCGGCCTTCGGGGCGTCGGTCGTCGACCAGGCCCGGGCCGAGGTGGAGCGGTTTCTGGGCGCGGAATGACCCCTCAAACGTTGCGTAATATTATTACTGGAGCAGCGCAAAAACCTTTCCATTTATTCGTTGACCGGCCTTGGTCGAGAGACTAGGTTGCGTGTCCCGCCGCGCCCCCAACAGGCTGATTCCAAGCCCGATTCCGGGTGGCGCGGCCGGCTTTCCCATGCGAAAACCGCGCGGGCGAGACCCTCAAGAACGCCCAAGGACACCCAAGGACGCCCAAGGACACGAAGACGATGTCGAACGAAAAAATGACCGGCGCGGAGATCATTCTCCGGGCGCTGAAGGACCAGGGCGTCACCGATATCTTCGGGTATCCGGGCGGCGCGGTCCTGCCCATTTACGACGCGCTGTTCGGCCAGAACGACA